>CAMYKD010000017.1:0-24624 GCA_947258885.1 uncultured Kiloniellales bacterium
AGGACCTGGTCCGGGCTGCGGCGCTTGTGGACAAAGGCAGCTATGCCGAGGCACTCCCGCTGCTCCAAAAGGCCGTCGCGGCCGAGCCGAAGAATGCGGATGCCTACAATTACCTGGGCTACAGCCACCGGAAGTTGGGCGATACCGAGGCCGCGCTCGTCTTCTACCGCAAGGCGCTCGAGATCGAGCCCAGGCACCTCGGGGCCAACGAGTACCTGGGCGAGCTCTACCTCGAGCTGGGCGACCTGAAGAAGGCCGAGGAGCGCCTCGCCGTGCTCGACAAGGCCTGTTTTTTCGGCTGCGACGAGTACAGCGATCTCAAGGAGGCGATCAAGGCCTACAAGAAACGGAACGGCGGCTGACGCGCCGCCTCCCGATCATCCGGCCTCGACGGCTGCTGCGGCAGGCGCCGGCGCGGGACCTAGTGCGCGCGCGTCGTCGACCGTGTGTACGGCCAGGGCGCCGCTCCGCCCCCTGAGCGCGATCTCGCGGCACGGGAAGGTGGCTGGGTCGAGGCCGGCGTGTGCGGCCACGGGTGCCGAGAAGACGAGTTGCACGTCCAACTCCTTGGTCAGCGCCTCTAGGCGGCTCGCCGTGTTGACGACGTCACCGATCGCGGTCAGCGCGGTGGCGCGGCCGTAGCCCATCTCACCGACGATCACCGGTCCGGCATGGATGCCGATGCCTATGCGTAGGGGCTGGGCGAGCTCGCTCTCCAGCGCGGTGTTCAGCTCCTCCAAGCGCTCGGCCATGCGCCGGGCGGCTTCGAGCGCGTTTCGGCAGCCCTGGCCGACGCCCCGCTCGATACCGAAGAGCGCCATGATACCGTCGCCGATGAACTTGTCGATCCGTCCGCCGGCCTCCTCCACGGCCGTGCCCATGGCCGCGAAGTAGCGGTTCAGCAGGAACACGATGTCGTAGGGCAGCTTGTCTTCCGAGAGCGTCGTGAAACCCCGCAGGTCGGCGAAAAGGACCGCGACCTCGCGCTCGTCGCCTTTCAGATAGCCCGCGCGCGGCCCGGCCTGGGCTGGGTCGGCCGAGGGCGTCAGCAATGGCGTGACCTCGGCGTCGGCGTTGGGCCGGGTCTGGCAGGCGAGCCGCACGTCGGGCGCCGCGCCGACCCGCGCGAGCACCCGTGCCTCGGCCTCGCCCGGCGGCGGCAGCGCGTCGAGGCCCCAACCGACGCGCACCCGGCAGGTCGAGCAGCGCCCGCGCCCGCCGCAGACCGAGGCATGCGGGATGCCGGCGCCACGGCTGGCCTCGAGGACCGTCGTGCCGGGCAGTAGCGCTATGCGCTCGCCGCCCGGATAGGTCAGGTACGCCACGCCTCGTCGTCGGGCCCGCCAGTCGCGCAGCACGCGGAGACAGAGCACGAAGACCAGCAGCGCGAAGAAGCCGATCAGGAAGCCGTTCTCGAGACGGTTGATCAGCAGGAGCGCCCCGGCATCGGCGAAGTTGAGCCGGGCGACCGCCGCCTCCAGCCAGACCGGATCCTCGGCGAGGCGCAGTACGTCGCGCCCGGCCACGAAAGCGCCGAGCAACGCGAGCACGGGGATCAGGAGCGCGGCCGCAAAGGCCATGAGCCGGATCCGCGCGTACCAGGGCTTGAATCGCAGCCAGTAGTGCAGGCCGATGCAGCCGTGGGTCCAGGCGAAGGTCATCACGGCAAGCTGGCGGAAAGGCGCGAGGGGCTTGAACTTGCCGAAGATCAGTAGGATGTAGGTATAGCTGTCCTGGACGCCGAGCACCTCGGCCGCGAAGCGCGTGCCCAGCAGGTGCAGGATCACGAGCGGCGGGATCGCAAGCCCGGTCAGGAGCTGCGTCGCCTCCCAGGCCGGCATGGCCAAACGCCGGCGCCGGTAGAGTGCCCAAAAGGCCAGGCCGAGGTGAAGCAACAGCGCGCTGTAGAGCAGCAGCGTGACCGGCGGTGTGCGCCAGAACGCAAGGAACCAGAGTCGCCCGGTCTCGAGCACCTCGAGCGAAACCAGACCGAGCGCATGGTTCAGGAAGTGCGTCAGCACGAAGATGAAGAGCACGAGGCCGCTTGCAAGGCGCAGCCGGCGGACCATGACGTTCTCCCGGACCGATTCTGCCACGGCGATGATAAACTCGACCCGTCCGCTTGCAAGCGTTGGGGGGTCCTTTCGGATGCTCGGCCAAGATCGGATTGCCGGGTTTGGCGTCGATGCCACGGAGTCGGATCCGAGATCCGGGCCCTGGGGTAAATCGCGGATCAACCACAACGGGTCTACAACCGGTCCTCTTTGGCCTTGGCCAATGGACAAAAAACGCTGCCGGAAGCCGATGTGACGTGAGCCCACCGGCACACACGGCGGCTTAACCTCCCTCGAAACCGGCCCGCGCCAAACTGGCGGTCTGATCGGAGAGAGAGGCACGAGGGCTGAGAGCGCCCGGACCTCTCGGGAATTCCACGCGGCTTTGCACTTCCATGAAATGGGCCCATTATGAAGCTGATGCCGCAGCCATCCGGGCAAGGGCAAATCATGACCGGGCGGGCCGTCACGCCTGCGGCTGGCCGAGAGAGAACCATGGAATGCGGATGCTTTGGAACTGAGTCAATGAGACCTTGTCATGCTTGCAGCTAATTTCGAGGCTCGCAGTTCGGTCATTTGAACGATGTCGGCCGTAGCTTCGCGCACCGAGCGGCTAACCGCCGCAGGAGATCAGATTTTCGACGCCGTGATCATCGGCGGCGGGGTAAATGGGGCGTGCCTCTATGATCGCCTGTGCCGGGAGGGTTATTCCGTCGCGCTTCTCGATCGCGGTGACTTCGCCTGCGGCACTAGCCAAGCATCGGCGATGATGGTGTGGGGCGGGCTTCTGTATCTGCGATGCTTTGATCTGGGCTCGGTGTACCGGTTCTCCCGCGCCCGGGACAGCATGATCCGCGAGATGGGCGACCTGATCTCGCCCCGCGTCTTCCGGTACTGTACGGTGCCCGGCGCGGTCCTGGGCAAGTACGTCGTGCTCAGCGGGCTCTATGCATACTGGCTGATCGGCCACTTCAACCGCCGTCATCCGGCCCTCGAGGCGCATTATCCCGAAGAGCGCCTGGTCGCGCAAAGCGCCGGGTCGCTGACCTATGAGGAAGCCGTCCTCAAAATGTCCGACAGTCGTTTCGTGCTCCACTGGATCGCGCCCCACGCGCTGCCGCGCGGCGTCGCCCTTAATTACTGTGCGGTCGACGGTGGCGACTTCGACCAAGCGGAGAGGTTCTGGCGGCTGCGAGCCCAAGACCGCCTCGGGACATCGCAGATCGAAATCCGCAGCCGGCTGGTCGTCAACTGTGCGGGCGTTTGGACCGATCAGGTCAACGCCGCCTTCGCCATCCGATCACCCTACAAGCATGCCTTAAGCAAGGGCGTCTACATCAGCTTTCCGCGGCCGAGCGATCACGAGATACCGCTGATCTTCGAGTCGGGCGCGCACGGCGACGTGATGACCAGCGTACCGTGGGGGCCCGTCGCCATGTGGGGCCCGACCGAGACCGCGATCGACGATGCCGATCAGGGCTTTGTGGTGGCGCCGGAGGACGTGCGGTTCCTGCTCGACCAACGCAACCGCTGCCTGAGGGCGAACAGCCGAAAGGAGGATATATTGGCCCTGCGTTGCGGCGTACGACCGCTGGCGGTCAAGGTGGACTATAAGAAGCATGTCTATCCGCTCGAGCTGTCACGGCGGTTTCGCATCGCGACGGATTCGCAGCGGCCCTGGATTTCCACCTATGGCGGGAAGCTCACCGGCTGCACACTGCTCGCCGCGAAGGTCGCCGCGGCGGCGCGCCCATTCCTGCCGCCTCCGCCGGCCGTCGCGCCGCAACCGCGGCTGCCGGGAGGCATGCCTCGAAAGCGCTTCCCGGGTTTCGAGGAGTCCGTGCCGGATCCCGCGTGGTGCAAGGCGCAGGAGTTCTGTTGTACGCTCGAGGATTACCTGCGCCGTCGGACCAACATCGCCCAATGGCTGCCGCGCGGCGGGCTGGGACGGCATGACGAGAACCTGCCCCACCTCCGCAAGGTGTGCTTGGCGCTCGCAGACGGCGACGAGGTGGCGGCGGAAGCGGATCTATCCCGCTACCGAAGCAAGGTGGCGGAGCAGTTCGACGCCGTCCTGAAGGCGGCATGACCAGCAGTTGGTCCCAAGGAAAAGCAAGCAGGGGGTGCGATATGGCTATTCAGAACAGCGAACGCCCGGCCCTTCTCGGCGGTCCCGCGGCGGTGACTCTGGATCAGCGGGAGGCCAACCGCTGGCCCCTGCTCACCGCGGAGGACGAGAAGGCGGCGCTTGCGGTCATGCGCGACGGCAACATCTCGACCCATCCGGTCATCCGCGAGCTCGAGCGCGACTACGCCGCCTTCACCGGCGAGCCCTACGCCCTTGCCCACAGCAACGGCACAGCGGCCTTGATCGCCGCTTTCTTCGCACTGGACCTGCAGCCGGGAGACGAGGTCATCGTCCCCTCGGCGACGTTCTGGGCGTCGGTCCTGCCGATGCTCTGGTTCGGCCTGGTTCCCGTCTTCTGCGAAAGCGAGCCCGAGCGCATGGGGCTCGATCCGCAGGACATCGAACAAAAGATCACCGAGCGCACCCGTGCCATCGTCGTCGTCCACCTATGGGGCCTGCCCAGCAAGATGACGGAGATCCTGGCCATCGCGGGCAAGCACAAGCTCAAGATCATCGAGGACGCCTCCCATGCCCACGGCGCCACTTGGCGCGGCAAGCCCTGCGGCGCGCTCGGCGACATCGGGGTGTTCAGCCTGCAGGGCGACAAGCTTGCACCGGCCGGCGAAGGCGGCATCTTCCTGTGCCACGACTACGAATACTACGAGCGGGCCATCCTGCTCGGCGACATCACGCGCATTCTCGCGCTCGAAACTCCGGCACGCCGCTTTGCCGCAACGAGCTTCGGCATCAAGACCCGGATCGCCCCGATATCGGCCGCGATCGCCCGTAGCCAGCTCAAACAACTGCCCGAACGAAACCGCAGCCGAAACGAAAACATTGTCTATCTCTCCCAACGTCTCGCCGCGCTCGGCTTCCACATGTTCCCGCCGCCGGCTCATGTCGAGCGCGTTTATTTCGAGTTCATCATCCGCCACGAGCCCGAAGACATTCCGCTGCCGATGCCGGTCCTGATCCCCGCGCTGCAGGCCGAAGGCTGTCTTGTCGCTGCGCCCCGTTATCCCCTGCTCCACCAGCAGCCCTTTTTCACCGAGGGCCATGTCCTGCGGTCCCTGCGCCTGCCGCCCGCCCTGCAGCCCCCCGCCTACCAGCCGGACGCCCTGCCCCGGACCGAGGCGGTCAACGGCATGCTGATCCGCCTGCCCGCCTTCCCCAATGCCGAGAGGCCGCTTCTGGACGAATACGCGGCCGCCTTCGAGAAAGTGCTGAAGCACGCGCAGGAGATTCTCGCGAGTCCGCAGGCGGCGGAGGCCGCCGAGGCCGCGATGGCCGGCTGACACGGCGCATAGCCAGCCGGAGCCTAGGGGGATGAATTCGAAGGGACCGGTCAGCGAAGGGCGCGCCGCGGCCCGCCAGATGGGCTACGAGGCGCTCAACATCGGACTCCACTTGGCGCACCAGAGCCTTATAGCCTTCACCCTTTTCGGTTGGGCGTTCTGCGAGACCCGGCTTCTACATCTGGCAATGATGGCGCTGGTCGGCGTCTCCTGGCTCGGTTTCGGCATCTTCCATGGCCTCGGATACTGCCTGCTCACCGACATGCAGTGGAAGCTGAAGGAGCGCATGGGCGAGGAGAGGCCCGCCGTCGGATACATGAAGTTCCTCGCCGACCGCCTGAGCGGACGGGATCTCGACGCCAAGCTCGTCGACGCCGTCACCTACATCGCCTGCGCTCTCTGCTCGGCCGCCTCGCTCCTGCTTACCCTGACGGTAGGTGTCTGCTAGGTGTCGCCGTCGCGGGGCGCGGATTCGCTGGACCCGAGCGCGCGAGCCTTTAGAATGCCGCGCTTGGCGAGCGAGGGCCGAGCTTTAGCGACAACGCACCGACGACACGAGAGCGCCGCCGCAAGGGCCGCTGCTGGCCGCGGCGCGCCCCGGCCTTCGACACCACGATTCCCTCGCCCTGCATCTCGGTCCGCCTGATCGACGGCGCGACGGGGTTGCTGCGTCGGCTGCCACGGCTCGATGGACGAGATCCGCGATTGGCCGATCCTGAGTGCCGAGGAAAAAGCCGCCATGCTCGAGCTCACCGCGCCCAAGGCGGAGCGGGCAGGCAGTCTGCCGGACCTCGGGGGTCTCGAACGGAATCAAAAAAGCGTTTAACCATTGTTAACCCTAAAGAGGTCCTGACCAGTTTCTCTTTGTATCCTCACGCACCTTCGCTGATCAGGGGAAGAAGACGTACGATGCGCTGTCCGGTCAACGGCTTAACCTCCTCGCAACCGTCACGTCATAAACTGGTGGTCTGATCGGAGAGAGGGGCATGACGGAAAACGACCACACGGGCGGATCAGAGGATCCCCTGGAAAAATACCGCCAGGCCTTGAACAGGCGGCAACCGCCGGAGACGGCCACCCAGGCCGGGCCGGAGGACACCCTGGCAATCGGGGATGCACTGCCCGAGACCTCGGGTGGTGCCCAAGGCGTGGCCGGGCCCGGCGAGGACCTTCCGAGCGAACTCGAAGACACCCTCAATCGTTACCAGAAGGCACTGGGCAAGCTCAAGGACCGGCAGGCCGAGGTCGCGGACCCCCTGGCGGCACCGCAAGAAGCCCAAGATGAGCCGCCACAGGCTCGTGACAGCACTGAGGGCCGGAGCGGCGATGCGCTCGCCAGGTACCGACAAGCGGTCAGCCGCCAGCAGAGCATCGGGCAGGAGCCGAGTCGGGCCTCGGCCAAACTCGCCGCCGACCGGGTCGTGCCCCGAGAGACGTTGGACCAATTCCGCAAGGCCCGGAACGAGGGGCCGGAGGCCCCACCCGAGGCCCAAGCCGCGCCGAGGCCGCGCGGCAGCGGCCAGCGGGCGCTCGGCGCCCCGCTGGACTGGCGCATCAGGGCCGTCGTCTTCGGCGTGCTGTTGCTTGCCAGCCCGCCGGTTCAGTGGCTGGTCCATACGCGCCTGGGCGAACCCTTCGCCCCACTGGACTTGGTCGCGGGCCTCTCGGCCGTCCTGCCGGCGGCGCTGATCCTCTTCGGTGCGCGCCCCGGGTCCTTCAGGGGACGGTTCGTCACGGTGATCGGCAGCGTGGCCGTTGCGCTCATCGGTAGTGCCGGCTTCGCCTACGGCCTCTCGCTTTTGCAGAACGAGCTGCCCGAAGGCGCGAGCCTCGCCCTCGGACTGCTGCTCAGCCTGGGCGTGTTCACCGTCGTCTGGGGGCCGCTCTTCCTTATCCTGGCTCCGATCCTCGCGCGCATGAACCTCCCCGCTCAAAGCCGGACCTGAAGGCTGGCCCGCTACGGGCGCATGCCAGGTTTATTCGCCCGAAACGGGCGCGCGCAGCGGTCGCCCCTTGTCGAAGCTTGACATGCGCGAGACGCAAGGCCATCTATAGGCGGACATTCCTCGTGATCGCGCGATGTGCTTCCCGGCTAACCGAAGCGCCTCATCCCGAGACCATTCCCAGAAAATCTCCGTTTGCTCCAGGTGCGCGTGGAAAGCGGTAACGCGCAGTACGCGTCTGCGGGCCCTATGGGGCGCGCGTCGCCTGGCGCAGAAGGACATTTATCTAGTGACGAACATCTCTTTTTCCGAACTCGGCGTGACCGAGCCGCTTCGGCGCGCCCTGCGGGCCGAGAACTACATCAGTCCCACGCCGATCCAGGTGCGGGCGATCCCCCTGCTGCTCGCCGGCAAGGACCTGCTCGGCATCGCCCAGACGGGCACCGGCAAGACCGCGGCCTTCGCGCTGCCGATTCTCCGGCGCCTATCCGAAAAGCGTGCACCCGCCGGCCCGCGCGCGACACGGGCACTGATCCTCGCCCCGACGCGCGAACTCGCGATCCAGATTGGGGACAGCTTCAAGACCTATGGGCGACACCTCGCGCTTCGCCACGCCGTCGTCTTCGGCGGTGTCGGGCAGCAACCGCAGGTCAAAGCCTTGGCCCGCGGGGTCGATACCCTGGTCGCGACTCCGGGGCGCCTGCTCGACCTCATCGGTCAGGGCCATATCCGGCTCGATAGGGTGTCCTTTCTCGTTCTGGACGAAGCCGACCGCATGCTGGACATGGGATTCATTCGGGACGTGCGGAAGATCATCAAGGCGCTGCCTAGACAACGGCAGTCGCTGCTCTTCTCGGCAACGATGCCCACCGACGTCGAGCGCCTGGCCGGCGAGATCCTCCGCGACCCGGGCCGCATCGAGATCTCGCCGAAGGCGATCACCGTCGATCGGGTCGACCAGCGCGTGTTTTTCGTCGAGAGCGCGAACAAGCGTGCCCTCTTGGCCAAATTGCTGGGCGATCCCGGACTGGCCCGGGTCATCGTCTTCACGCGCACGAAGCACGGCGCCAACCGCGTCGCCCAACAGCTCGACAGGGCCGGCACCGCTGCCGAGGCGCTCCACGGAAACAAATCACAGAGCGCCCGCCAGCGCGCCCTCGAAAGGTTTCGGACGGGCCAGGCCCGGGTCCTCGTCGCGACCGATATCGCGGCACGCGGGATCGACGTGGACGGGGTGACGCATGTCATTAACTACGAGCTGCCGAACGAGCCGGAGAGCTACGTCCACCGCGTCGGCCGGACCGCGCGCGCTGGCGCCGCGGGCAGTGCGCTGTCCTTCTGCGATCCGGCCGAGCAAGCCTACCTTCGTGCCATCGAGAGATTGACGAAACGCCCGCTGGCGGTCGTCAGCGGTCAGCCGAGCCACAGGCGTGCCGCTCCCGATTCCCGGGCCCCGTCGCATGTTCCGGCCACCCGATCGGCTCCCTCGAAGCGTCGCCGGCGATTCCGGGGAGCGCCCAAGCGCCGGGCGGCGTGACGGGTCGGACAGGCGTTCGCGCACACAGTCGAGATGAGCCACGCCGAAAATCGGACTGTAACCGGCCCCCTGGAATCGCTGGACGGCGGCATGTGAGCCACTAGAATGCCGCGCATGCCCGACCGAGGAGCGCGCTTGAGCGAGACTATACCCCCCGCCCCAGAGGCCCGTCGGGAGAGACGCCGCCGCCGACCACGGCGCGCGCCGGCCTTCGACACCACGATTCCCTCGCCCTGCATCTCGGTCTGCCAGATCGACGACGCGACGGGGTGCTGCATCGGCTGCCGCCGCTCGATGGACGAGATCCGCGATTGGCCGATCCTGAGTGCCGAGGAGAAGACCGCCGTGCTCGCCCGGCTCGGCGCGCGCAAGGCGGCACCGGCCGGCGGTCCGTCGGAGCACGACGGACAAGGCCATGACGATTGATGGCGCCCCCCCGGCTCCCGGCCGCGCCGACTCGCTGCCGCCGGCGGGTTTCCTGTTGCTGGCCGGCGTCACCCTGTTCTGGGGCGCCAACTGGCCGATGATGAAGATCGCATTGGGCGAGATCCCGGTCTGGAGTTTCCGCAGCCTCTGCCTGCTCGGCGGCGGCGTCGGGCTGCTGGCCCTGTCCGGCCTGAGCGGCCGCTCGCTCGGCATGCCGCGGCGCGAGATCGGGCCGCTCATGCTCTGCGCGGTCTTCAACGTGGTCGGCTGGCACCTGTTTTCGGGCTATGGGGTCAGCCTGATTCCGGCCGGCCGGGCGGTGATTATCGCGTTCACCATGCCGCTCTGGGCGACCTTACTGAGCAGCCTGATACTGGGCGAGCGCTTGACCGCGGCCAAGCTGGCCGGTTTGGTCCTGGGGCTCGCCGGCCTTGCCGTCCTGATCGGACCGGACCTGAGGGTGATCGGCTCGGCGCCTCTGGGCGCTCTTTGTATGCTTGGCGCCGCGGCGAGTTGGGCAACCGGGACCGTGCTGCTCAAGCGCTTTACCTGGTCGGTCGGCAGCGCCAGGTTGGCCGGCTGGCAGCTTCTGTTCGGGGCAATTCCGGTGGTGACCGGGGCGTTGTTGATCGGGGACCTGCCGGCTCCGGCGAGCCTGAGCACCGAGGCGCTGCTTGCGACCGCCTATGTCATCGCGCTGCCGATGGTGTTCTGCCACTGGGCCTTCTTCCAGATCGTTCGTCTGTTCCCGGCGGCCCTGGCGGCGATCGGCACGTTGGCGATACCCGTGGTCGGCGTGTTCGCCAGCACGCTCGTACTGGGCGAAGCGGTCGGCGTCCGCGAGTTGGCCGCTCTGACCCTGGTCTGCGGGGCGCTTGCCGTGGTCCTGGGGCTGCCGGCGGTCCGCCGCGTCTAGGCGCGTCTAGGCGCGTCTAGGCGCGCCGGGCGCCTACCACTCGACGCGTTCGATTCCCCGGAAGGCGACTTTGACGGCGGTGCCGTCGAGCGCGATGCTGCCGGCCGAATTCCCGGAGAGCAGGATGTGGTCGCCGCTGTTGGCGACGACCACGCCCTCGGTCAGATCGAGGCTCCAGCCGCCGGTGCCCGGTCCGCCGGTAACGCCGTCGAGCCGAAGGGTGTCGTGCCGGCGGCCGCCGGATTCCTCCTGCACCTCGCCGACGCCCCCCATGGGGGCCGGTTCGCCGGCCTCACCTGGGCGGTCGCCCCACACCTCGGCCCCTCCGAGGGCGGGATCTGGGGCCTCGTTGCCTTGGGCCGGGATATCCGGGACATCGGCAGCTTGCGGGCCGATTTCCGGCGTGCCGGCGTCGTGGCCGATGCCCTGGATGGGCTCCGCAGGCAGAATCTTGATGGTGCAAGTCTTCCGACAACTCACACCGCTGCCATCGATGACCTGGATTAGAATGTCGTGGCTGGCCTCGGCCCCATGATCCAGCCGTGCCCCGTCCGCGATCGTGATCTTGCCGGTCCGCGGATTGATGTCGAAGCGCCCGCCGGCATCTCTCTGGAGATCGTAGATGAAGCCGCCGGTGTCGACCGCGCCGGCGACGACGACTTGGCCTACCAAGGTCCCGGGCTCGCATTTCTCCGACACGGCGTCGTTGGACAAAGTGAAGTCGGTCAGTCCGGCCGGGCCCACCGCCGTGTCCTCCGCCGGGACCGTGGCATCACCGTCCGGGACATGCGCATTCGCGGCAGCCGGACGGGGGCTGCTTCGAGGATCGGCAGGCGCGGGGGCCGGGCCGTCCGGTATCCCGCCGGGCCCGAGCCGCTCTTGAATCTCCGTGCGGGCGGCGGGTGGTGGCGGCTCGTTCCGAACCGGGGCCGGACGGGGGCTGCTTCCAGGATCGGCCGGCTCGGGGATCGGACTTTCCGGTATCACGCCGGGCTCAGGCCGCTCCCGGAGCTCTGCGCTGGCGGCAGGTGGCGGCGACTCGTCGCGCACTGGGGCCGGACGGGGGCTGCTTCCAAGATCGGCAGGTGCCGGGGCCGGGTCGTCCGATATTCCGCCGGACCCGAGCTGTTCTTGAATCTCCGTTCCGGCGGCGGGTGGCGGCGGCTCGTTCCGAATCGGGGCCGGACGGGGGCTGCTTCCAGGACCGGCCGGCGCGGGGGTCGGACTTTCCGGTATCACGCCGGGCTCAGGCCGCTCCCGGAGCTCTGCGCCGGCGGCAGGTGGCGGCGGCTCGTTCCGAATCGGGGCCGGACGGGGGCTGCTTCCAGGATCGGCCGGCGCGGGGATCGGACTTTCCGGTATCACGCCGGGCTCAGGCCGCTCCCGAAGCTCTGCGCCGGCGGCGGGTGGCGGCGGCTCGTCGCGCACTGGGGCCGGACGGGCACTGCTTCCAAGATCGGCAGGCGCGGGGGCCAGACTGTCCGGTATCCCACCGCGGTCGGGCCGCTCTTGAAGCTCCGAACCGGCGGGTGCGGCCGCGGGGTTCGGATCGACCCCCACCGAAGCAGATTCTTCCTCCACAAGATCCGGGAAGGCGTCCGCCATTCCCGGAAGGCCCTCGAGTGGTGCGCTCCCGGCAATGACGTCGCCGTGTTCCGGCGGCGCAGCCGTATCGACGGCCGGGACCGCGGCGCCGGGCGGCTCTTCCCCGGTCGTCGTGCCGGAACCGGTCCTGGACGAGCTGTCCACGCGGACCGCTTCGTTCACATCGGGCGCACCGGAGGTTGAGCCGTTCTTCCCGGTCCCAACGACAGCGTCCTGTTGCGGCGTGGCGGCCCCCTGAGCGAGTCTGAAGGAGACATCGCAGGCCTCGGGGCCGTCGTTCGTGCCGGCGACCGTGAGCGCCGCGATTACGGTACTGGTCTCGCCGCCGCCGTCAGAGGCCTGGCAGGTGAAGGTCACTTGGTACAGTTCGCCGACCGCCAGTTCCGGGAAATCCGGATCGGGCAGGAAATCGAAGGTACCGTCCTCCTTGGGATGTACGCGTCCCTCGGAGGGCTGCGCCAGGACAGTATAGCGCGGCGTATTGCTGCCGACCGGGGGCGCCGAATAGCCGGGATCCTGGCCGAATCCGTAGCTCGGTACCTCTGCGGGGTGCGCGTCCATCTCGCGGTGGGTCGGTGCCAACCCGCCGGCGGTTTCACCAGGAGTCGCATCGTTTCGGGTTTCGGGGCCTTCGGGTGTGGCAGGGCCATGAGCTGCGGTCGCATCGCTTTCCGGCGCGCCGACCAAGGGCGGTGCCGACGGACCGGGGCGTGCGCCGGCGCCCGGCGCATCGTCTAACATAACGTGCGAGGGTTGCGCCCCGTCGTACTCCAGCGTCCCGCCATAGGACACGTCGATGGCCAGGGTTCCGTCGGCGGCACCGGTTACCGTAACGATGGCGCACGCGGCTTCCGTGCCACCCCAACCGTCGGAGGCTTGGTAGTTGAAGCTCACCTGCCGGGTTTCGCCTGCGCCCAGGTCGCGGAAGTCCGTGCCCGGATCGAAGCTGAACGTGCCGTCGCCGTTGTTGGTGACCCAACCCAGTGTTGGCTGTTTCAGAACTGCATAGGTCAGGCTGCTGCCTTGGCCGTTCGTCATCTCATGATCACGGTCTTGCCGGCCGCTGCCTTGCGCATCGTCAAGCGCCATCCGCTACCCTCCACTATGCCCTCGGCCAAGGGTCGCCGTCAGCCCGCGCCAGCACCGCCGACCTCTCGTCAGGGCCGGCTCTGCCAGCCCTTCGGGCAGGATACAAAGGCGCTGTTAAGGAAGACCTTCCGTCTATAGTTAACCTTACCTTCGCTACCTGCGTCGGATCCTGGAGCTGCGCCGCACTGGGGGACAGAAGACATGGTTGTTGCCTAAGAACGGATTAACCCGACGCGGTCGAACCGATCACTCTGGCCACCTGAAAGGTCCGGCCGGTGGTTCGAGATCCGGAGATCGACGCGCCGGACCGCGTGTCCCTCCGACAAACACGCCGATAGTCTCGCCGTCGGTCTGTCGATCACTCCTCGACGGAAGCCCCCGAGCACGACCACGACGCGCGGCCCGTGGCAGTCGAGGCCGAACCGGCAAGCGGGAGCCTCGCCCGCCGCCCGGCCTGTTGTGCGGCCTTCGCCCCTTGGCGACACAGAATCGCAGCGCCGACGCGGGGGCCGCTTCCCGGGGGTTGCCACAAGAATGACACGCCAAAATCTGCCGTTTTAGGCCATCCTACAGTCTACTTCGCTGCTTGCCCCTGCCCTGCCGCCATTTCTTCCCCGGACTGGCGGCGGGGCTTTTCTTTTTGGCGGACGGTGCGGCGTGGGCCTGCCACCACTGATTGCCTAGATTTTGTCCTGCAGATCATCCATAGTTCGAACAACGATCCGATGGGGGCTAACGGGCGTTAAGGTTACCTTATCGGAATAATAACGAATTTGGGCTTTTAATCCGCCAGGTACTCCTCCCTCCGGCCACCTCGTGGCGGCTCGGCAGAGCAGTCTGTACAGGAGCAAAGCTGCAGGCGTCAAAATGTCCACCATTGTCATCATCGACGATCGGGTCACCAACCGGCGGATTCTTTCCGAGCTGGCGTCGACCATCGAAGTGGACGCTCGGGTCGAGTCCTTCGAAGACCCGATTGCCGCGCTCGAATGGGTGGAGGAGAATTCGCCCGACCTGGTCATCACCGACTACAAGATGCCCAACATCGACGGAGCCGAGTTCGTCCGACGGTTCCGCCACCTGCCGTTTTGTTTCGACGTGCCCGTCATCGTGATCACGATCTACGAGGACCGGGAGTTCCGGTACAAGGCGTTGGAGGCCGGCGCGACGGATTTCTTGCTCAGCCCGGTCGATCATCACGAATTCCAGGCGCGTTCGCGCAATCTCCTGGCGTTGCGCAAACAGCAGCAGATCATCAAGAACCGGGCCTATTCCCTCGAGCAGAAGCTGTCCCAGGATCATCGCACGCTGGAGACAGTCCTGCACGAAAGCCAAGAGCGCCTGCGCGCCGTGATCGACGCCGTGCCGGCCATGATTTACGCCTGCGACGCCGACCAGCGCTTCATCTTCATGAACAGCTACACGGCGCGGTACCTGGGTCTGGCGCCCGAGGCCGCGATCGGCCGCACCACGCGGGAGGTCTTCGGCGAAGCCGTCGGCAAGGAGAGCCAAACCCGCGATCTGAGCATTCTAAACTCGGGCGAGACTCTACCCGCCTACGAAAAGATGATGACCGACGCCGAGGGTCGGGACCGGGTGATGTTGACCACCAAAAGCCCGATTCCCGACAGCACCGGCCGGGCCACGCTCGTGGTCACGGCGGCCCTCGACATCACCGAGCGCAAGCAGGCGGAGAGCGAGCTGCTCGAGGCGATGGAACAGACGGATCTCGCCAACCGCGCCAAGACCGAATTCCTGGCCAATATGAGCCACGAGCTGCGCACCCCGCTCAACGCGATCATTGGATTCGCCCAGATCATGTCGAAGGAGGCACTGGGACCGATCGGCAGCCCCGCATACCGCGATTACGCCAAGGACATCAATTCGAGTGCGATACACCTCCTCGGTATCATAAACGAAATCCTCGACCTTTCGAAGATCGAGGCCGGCAAGATGGAGCTGCACGAAGAGGAAGTGAACCTGCCCAAGGTGATCGAGAACGTCTTGCGGATCACCCGCTCGCGGGCATTGGAGTCGAAGCTCGTGCTCGAGAACATTTCGTCCGCCGGGTTGCCGCTGGTGCGCGTCGACAAGGTCAAGGTGAAACAAATTCTGCTCAACCTGCTCAGTAACGCCGTGAAGTTCACGCCGCCCGAAGGCCGGATCACCGTTGCAACGGAGATGGCGCCGGACCGGACCGTGAAACTGAGCGTGACCGACACAGGCATCGGCATGTCCGAAGAGGAGATCCCCCTGGCGATTTCACGCTTCGGGCAGGTCGAGGGCACGTTCTCGCGGACCTATGCCGGTGCCGGTCTGGGCCTGTCGATCGTGATCAGCCTCATGGAGCTGCATGGCGGCACTTGCCAAATCGAAAGCGAGAAGGGTGTTGGCACCACGGTCTCTCTGTGCTTTCCGGCGCAGCGCGCCGTCGCGAAGGCCCAGCAGGGTTGAATGAATGGGCGGGTCGGCGCCGAGCAGCGAGCAACACCCCGTCGAAGCCCCCGAGGACCAGTCCTCCGGCGCAATACTCCGGCTGCGCCGGGTGGTCGAGAAACTGCGAAACCGGCCTGACAGCGAACACGAGCAGGCCTTGGTGCGAATCGCCTTCGCCGCGTCTTGCATTTGCTATTGCCTGGTATTGCTGGCTATCTACGGGGCCGACCTGCCCAGCGACACGAATGTCGTCTATCCGCTCCTTATCGCCGCGGCGGGCCTTGTCCTGGCCAGCCTCATTCTTGGCCATATCGTCTGGCGCCCCGGACTCTCGGTGGGCCGGAAACTCATTTCCATCACCATCGACCTCGTGTCGCTCACGGGTTTCCTGCACTTCGGCGGCGCTCTCTTCGCGTTCTGGTATCCCACTTATCTGTGGGAAACCCTGGGCATGGGCTTTCGCTACGGGCTTGCCTATCTGATCGTGGCGGCGGTGGGCAGCGTGATCAGCTTCGCCTTGGTCGTGGCCACCACGCCGTTCTGGTACGAGCAGCCGTTCCTCGCCTTCGGACTGCTTCTGGGACTGGTCGTATTGCCGGCCTACGCCTCGACGCTGCTGCGAAAGTTGACCAAGGCGAAAGCTCAGGCAGAGGAGGCGAGCCGGGCCAAGAGCCGATTCCTGGCCAACATGAGCCATGAGTTGCGTACCCCGCTCAATGCGGTCATCGGCATGAGCGCCCTGCTGGACGACAGCGACCTCGATCCGGAACAGCGCGATATGGTGGGCTCGATCAAGGCCTCCGGTCGGTCCCTGCTGCATCTGATCAACGAGATCCTCGATTTCTCGCGCATCGAAACGACCGGACTTTCGGTCACCCAGGCCGATTTCGACTTGCACGCCCTATTGGCGGGCTTGCGTTCCATGATGCGCCCGCAGGCCCGCGCCAAGAACCTGGCGTTCTCGATCCACCTCGCACCCGAGACACCCGCCCACCTCAACGGCGACGGACAGTACCTGCATCAGATACTGGTCAATCTCACAGCCAATGCCATCAAGTTCACCGAAACGGGCGGCGTGACGCTCAGCGTTGCTCCGGTAAACGGCGAGCCCGGCCGGCACCTGCGTTTCGAGGTAACCGACACCGGCATCGGCGTCCAGGAGGACGCACGCGAGCGGATTTTCGAGAGCTTTACGCAGGCCGACGAAGCAATCACGCGGCGTTTCGGCGGAACCGGTCTGGGCCTGGCCATCTCCCGGCAGCTGGTCGAAACGATGGGCGGCACGATCGGCGTCGACAGCGAGGTTGGCAGAGGCAGCCGGTTCTGGTTGGAACTGCCCCTCGCGGAGGCGCAGAGCGACCACCCGCAGGAACTGCCGGAAGGCGTCGTGGCGGTGGTGCTGCAGTCTGCGGCGCAGAGCTTTGACCCGCCGCAGGTGCCCGATCTTAAGGTCGTCGCGGTGCACAGCGTTGCGCAGGCGGCAGACGTTCTCCAGGATCAAGCCGGCGAGTCCGGAGTCCGTCCCGTCCTGCTGGTCGACAGCCGAAAATTCGGACTGGATCCCCACGATGCGGTCGCGAGGCTGCGCGACAGGGGCTTCGACCTGCCCGCGATCCTGATCGGCGGCGGGAATTCCGCGGCCGACCAAGGCGCAATCCGGCGCGACTTCGTGGCCTCGCTTTACAGTCTAGCGGAAGGGCCCGAGTTCTTGAGCGCACTCCGTTTCGCACTCTCCGGCGAGCCGAGCGACGAGGACCACCGAGATGATTTCCCGCCGGCCTCAGGGCTCCAGCTCAATATCCTGGTGGCCGACGATAACAGCGTGAACCGCCGCGTCATCGCCAAGATCCTGGAGCGCGCTGGCCATGACGCTACCTTCGTCGAGAACGGCGAGCTGGCTCTGGATGCCTTGGACGCACAGGATTTCGATCTCGTGATCATGGACATGCACATGCCGGTCATGGGCGGCCTGGAAGCGACCAGACTCTACCGCATGGCCAATCTCGACCGACCACACCTGCCGATCATCGCACTTACGGCCGATGCCACTCGGGCTGCACGTCAAGAGGCCGATGAGGCCGGGATCGACGCTTGCCTGACCAAGCCGGTCGAGGTGGGCAGTCTGCTGGAAACCATCGATGCCCTGGTTGCCGTCGAAGCCGGCGCAGCGCCGGGCTCAATGCGGCGCCCACGAACCGGGTCGAATATCCTGACCCACCCGAGATTCGCCTCGGGCGGCGGGCACCCGGTGATCGACCAGCGCATGCTGGCGAGCCTCAATCGGTTGGGCAAGGATCCGAACTTCGTCACGAGCCTGATCGAGGATTTCCTGAAGGACGGCGAGCAGTTGCTCAAGGACCTTGCGGTGGCGGCCTCCGATCGCCAGGCGCGCGAGTTTCGTGACGTCATGCACGGATTGCGCGGCAGCGCCGTGAACATTGGGGCCATGAGCCTGTATCAGCTTCTCCTGTCCTTCCGCGACGTAGGGCCGAAGGAGGTCGAGCGGCATGGCCAGGACTACGTCAACAGGATCAACGGCGAGTTCGCGCAGCTGCGCACGAAGCTCACCGAGTACTTGCGCGAAACCCAAGGCGAGGAACTACCCTCCTGAAGGGGCCTCGCCGATGTTCCAGGCCAGCGCGGGCCGACCTCCAGGAATGGTCGGGTCGGCGGGGCAAATCAAGGCCGGGTGTTGTTCCTGACGGCGCGTCGGCGGTCCTGGGCGGCCGCCAGGCGTTCCATCTTTTTCAGATCGGATTCCGAAAGGGCCAGCACGGTATCCACCCACATGAGGGCGATATCGTACAGCTCCTTGTAGGGCAAGGGGTTCACGCGCCGGCCAGCCCTGTAGACAGCGCACTGCGCGGCATGGCGGCTGGCGTTGCGGGCCACGAAGTCATTGATCGTATGCCGCCCCTCGCCGGGGTCGACCAGAAGGTCAACCAGGCCGAGTTCGTACAGCTCTTCGGCCGAATAGATCCGGCCACTCAAGATCATGCGCTCGGCCTGGATCGGGCTGACTCTCCGGGCAATCAGGCTGTAAGCGCCCATCCCCGGGAAGAGGTTGAACAGCACTTCTGGCAGGCCAAAACGCGCATCGCGTTCGGCTACAACAAGGTCGCTGGAAATCGCGGCCTCGAAGCCGCCGCCCAAGGCATCCCCCTCGACCAGGGAGATCGTGATGACAGGAAGATCGAGACTCATCGCGTTCGCGAAGACGACGTCGATACAGTTGATCGCATAGTCCCGCAGGGCGTGTCTGTCTTGGTTGCGCACGTGCTGCCCGAACAGGCGAAGATCGCCCCCCAGGTTGAAAACCCCGGGCACCCTCGAGCCCCACACCAGATAGCGGAACGGCCTAAGGTCGCTCGGTCCGAGCTCTTCGAAAAGCTGCTTCAACGAACGTTGAAGCTCCCGGCTCTGTCGGGCCAGCCCAGGCGTAACACTTGGGCGGTCCCGTGGGGTCATGTAGCACCAGAGAACCCCGTCCGGCGCGTCCGCGATCACCTCGAGCTCGTCGAATTCCGAAACATTCCGCAACCAGCCGTCGTAGATCCTGCGCGCTCTGGCATCGGGCAGGCGCTCAACGACTTCGCCGCCTCTTGCAGGTGACAAAGCGACGTTGGTTGTGGGTTGCACAGACGACGACAACACAGCAAGCCGACCGTCATCGTCCAGATTCTTGAGTGGTCCAGACCTTCCCCTCATCCTCTAGTCCTTCTCAAAGAAACTCCCCCGCTTTTAGTTTAAGTTTGATATGTGTTGCACAGGACCCTGGAATTGCGCATACGGGGTATACAAATTTATGCGAGACCCTTTGACACCTGAACCATTCCTGAGTCAAAATATTAACATAAAATTTAGATTTGACCATACGCAATTATCGCTACTGTTTTCGTTTTAGCAAAATCTCGGGCGCTTGTTTTTTTCCAACATTTCCGAGTATTCATGAGCGCTACTGTGCTTGGGCATGAATATATCTTCCAACCGATGTCCAGTCGCCAAAGGTGCTAAAAAATAGATTCTTCCAATATATATAATATTAGGAGTTGTAAAATGCTTGCACGCCAACAAGGCCGTGACATTCGATTCCGAGTTTTCGGGATCATATCGCGCAATCTACATACTATGCGATGCTTCCGCCGCGCAAGGAACGCTTGAACGTTTTCGAACCGTGTTCGGAAACGGCCAACTGTGGCAGCGCTAGCGCGCTCGCCCGACGTGTCGAACGATACGCGGCGGAGATGGGCGGGGATGGAGTGCTTCTGCGTCCTCTTGCGCCGGTCAGGCCGCCTTTGGCTCCCCCACGGCTGGCGCGGCGGCGGCCTTGAGCCGAGCGCCGGAGACCGTGCGCTCGGAGGTCGGCCGCCCCTCGAAATCGAGCCACTTGTGGTCCTTGTAGTCGTACAGCTTGCACCGCGCCATCGTCCTCAGGAATCCCCTCGGCGTGAACCGCTCGCTGATCATTCGCTCGCCGAGCAGTCCGGCCAAGGCGTCTTGCGCCTGTTTGAGATGGTACAGCGGAATCTTCGGAGCCAGGTGGTGGGCCGGATGCTCCATGATGTCGTGGGAAATGTGACCGTACCAGCGCGGAAACCGGACATGAACCGTCACATCATGCTGGCCGTTCAGCCTCAACAACTGATCTAGTTCGTCGAACCAGGGAACGCCTAGGTTTGTGTGCTGAAGATAGACCGTGAAGCCCATGGCTGAATTCCAGACCGCGAACGGCACGACGAAGCCCCAGAGCACCGCGCCCCACGGGCCGGTTTGCGGCAGCAGGGCCCCCACATAGGCGAGCCCGCCCAAGAAGGTGGCCAGGTAGGCCACGACCAACGCGAAATCGAGCCAGTGAACGGCCTGGCGCCTTTTCACCACCCGCCGGGTCGGGAAGAACTTGTCCTTCCACCACCGCTCCACCAGGTAGTAGGCGCCGAGCCCGAGCGGACTCCGGTACAGGCGCTCGACCATCCGCCGCCAAGCCGGCAGCGCATCGTACTCGGCCTTGGATATGGGCGACCAGGAGTTCCGGCCCTTGAGGTTGGTCACCCGGTGATGCTGCCGGTTGTGGGCGATCTGCCAGAGGCTATAGTTGTGCAGGGCCGGCAAGAACGCGAGGCGGCCGATCAGTTTGTTGAGCATCTTGCTGTCGGTGTAAGCGCCGTGGGCGGCATCGTGGGCGATCACGAAAATCGCCGAGATCACGCCGCCGGCGACGATCGCGCACAAGACCTTGAGAGCAGGGTTCTCAAGGTAGACGGCGCCCGCGACTGCAACTGCATAGACAGCCAAATCGATCATGAGCAGGCCACACGCCAGGGCCGTCGACCGCTTGGTATATCCCTCGAGAGCCGTGCGCAGCTCTCTCAACTCGACCCGGTTCATTCACAAGCCTCCCGTGGCGATTGGTCGTCGCGCCTTGTCGGGGAAGGGCGTGCTCGTCCGGCAATGAATTTCGCGGCCGTTCCGTTCCGGTGCCCGGGTGATCGGGCCTGACCGTCAAGTTCCCCGCCCGCTTCCCCTACGGCGGATGTTAACCATCTTCTCCACGGAAGCATGGACAACACCCTTCTCGTCTGTCAAGTCCACATGGTAGGTGCGATCCACCTTGGGTTTTTGCGCGAGTTCGGCCCGAATGGCCTCTAGCTCCCGCTCATCCAGCGTGAAACGCGCATACAAAGCGCCGCGGCCGGGCCGCTTGAAACGGATCACCGCCGCCTTGTCCCAAGCGACGAAGTCTCGGCCGAGCACCTTGTTGAGCATCACCATGAAGACGGGATCGACCGCGCCATAGATACTGCCGCCGAAGGTCGTGCCGAAGTAGCCCCGGGTCGTCCAGTTCAGCGGCAACCTGATCCTGACTTCGCATCGATCCTCGGCGATGTAGGTCACTCGGGCGCCGGTCCGGCGGTAGCAGGGGAACAGATTGAACCCGAGCCGCATGATCCAGGTGTTGAACGACTCCGCCATGCCGTCGCCCCGGTCCTCCTAGCCAGTTTCGACCAGGGCCGCCAGGCCCAGAAAAGCGGGATCCGGATGAACGATCACGAAGGCGGGTATCCGCTCGAGATAGGCGGCGAAGCGACCCTTGCTCTCAAACCTTTCGCGGAACCTCGAGGCGGCGAGAAACTCGGCAAAGCGCGGCACGACGCCGCCGCCGATGTAGATGCCGCCCCGCGCCCCGAAGGTCAGCGCCAAGTTCCCCGCCATGGTTCCCAGCATGGCGCAAAAGCAGTCGAGCGCCGCGACGCTGACCCTGGAGTCGCCCGCCAGCGCCCGTGCGACGATCTCCTGGGCGGGGCGCGACGACGCCGTCAACCCGTCCACGGCAGCGACCGCCTGATAAAGGTTCTCCAGGCCGGGCCCGGACAAGACACGCTCGGCCGACACATGCCCGAAGCGCCCCCGCAGATAGTCCAGCAGCGCGCTCTCGCGCCGGTCCGCCGGGGTCATGGTGACGTGCCCACCCTCGCTCGCCAGGACGACGGGACGGGGCCGGCTCGGGATGAACCCGGCGACGCCGAGCCCGGTCCCGGGGCCGATCATGGCCGCCGGCGCCCCATCTGCGGCCGCGCCACCACCCAGCGGAACCAGATCATCGCCGCCGAGTTTCGAAAGCGCCCAGGCGGCGGCGGCGCAGTCGTTGACGATCGCCACGGACTCCATATCCAGAATCCGGCGCAGCCCGGAGGCCGAAACCCGCCAGTTCCCGTTGGTCAACTGTGCCCGACCGTCCACGACCGGCCCGGCAAAGGCGAGCGCTGCCCGCCGGGGCACGGCTCGCGATCCGACCTCGTCCAGAAAGGCGCGGATAGCCTCGAGCGGCCCCAAGTGTTCGGCGACTAGGAAATGTCTGGTCTCTTCGACCGCCCCGGCTTGTGCAAGGGCGAAACGGGCATTGGTCCCGCCGATATCGGCCAACAGGACAGGAGAGGCGTCCCGCGTCATGGCTCAGGCCGCCCGAGACGCCCCGGCCAGGGCCGTGATGTCGCCCTCTCTCCAGGCCGTGACGTCGAACTGGCGCAGGCGGCCGTACAGTGTCTCCCAGCGCTCGCGGCACTCGCTCCGGTGCATCGTAAGCGTCGTCCCCAGCGCGTCGGCGACGCCTTCCGTATCAAGGGATTGACGATCAAGGCACCATTCGGTTCCTGGGCCGCCTCGGCGAAACGGGACAACACCAGAACCCCCGGATCCTTGGACCGTTGAGCGGCGACGTACTCCTTGGCGACCAAGTTTATGCCGTCTCGCAGGTAATCGTTCACCTCGACCCAGCTCGGGATCTCGGAGCTGTGCGGCAGGATGCGGTCGACGTCGAGGAACAGGGCCCAGTCACGGGCGGCCTCGATCAGGCGTCCCGTCGCGAGGTCGCGCGGGTGAACAGGCGGGGGTTTGGCTCTCGGCTGCTCCATGTCTCGGGTCGCTTGTCGCCCTCCCAACGCTGCGGCCGCCGCCGCGATGGCCGACATGATAGCGAGGTGTGTCCAGGATTTCAGCCGGCAAGGACGGCAGTCGACCTGATAGAAGAAGGGGACGACGACACCCTTGCCGTCAGCCAAGGAAAAATCACCGCCCCTGGACTGAACCAGGGACGGTGCAAAGGGGGGGTGTTGGCTTGCGATTGGGCTCGCCCCAATCTGTGCCGTGTCCTTCAACCCCCGGAGCACAGTTGGCTCTTGCTGCGCTTCGATTGCCGTTTCACGACGCCACCGAACGACAACGCGTTTGGGAGATATGGACACCTCCCAGTCCTTCGTTCCGTCCGCGCGGGCATTCGCGCTGCCACGGCACGTTCTCTTCCTAGCAAATTCGGCGTCAATCGTGATTGATGTGTATCAACTGACGTCATTTTCTTGGCCAGTTTGTTTCCTGCTGCCTGGCGCGTCACGCCCGGTCGACCAGGTGCAGGAAGGATCCCAGGACCGTTCCGGTGCACAGGCCCGCGGTCCCGACGGACTGTCCGCGGGCATCACACGCCCGGAACAGCGGCAGACCGGCTTCCACGCCGAGAACCCGGGCGAAATGAAACTCGTGGCCGCGGAACCGGGCGCCGGCCGGCCCCAGGGGGCCGTCCGCGGCCACGGCAACCGCGCGGTAACCGAGGCTGAGACGCGGTTCGGCGAAGGAGGTCTCGAGCGGCAGCAGCCCCGCCATCGGATGGCGGGTGCCCACGCCGTCCACGAGGCCGCGGCCCAGGACCATGTAGCCGCCGCATTCGCCGTAGACGCACGCGCCGCGCGCCGCCGCGCCGCGCAGGCCGTCCAGGAACCGCCCGTTGGCCGCCAGACTGCCGGCATGCAGCTCGGGATAGCCGCCGGGCAAATAGACCGCGTCGGCCGCCGGGTGCGGGGCCTCGTCGGCCAGGGGCGAAAAGAAGATGACCTCCGCGCCCGCCCTGCGCCAGCCGTCGAGCACGAAGGGGTAGGCGAAGGCGAAGGCAGGATCCCTGGCCACGGCGATGCGCTGGCCCAACGGCGGCACGGCCGGGCCGGCAGGGGCGGCGATCGGCAGTCGCGCCGGCCAAGCGACCCGTACCAGGGCGTCGGTATCCAGATGTTCGGCTACCAGCGCCGCGGCGCCATCGAGAAAGGCCTCGAGGTCCGGGTGCTCGGCCGCCTGAACCAGGCCGAGGTGCCGGTCCGGCAGGACCAGCGAGTCACGGCGCGGGACGCAGCCCAGGATCGGACAGCCGAGCGGACGGCAGGCCTCGTGCAGGAGGCGCGCGTGACCCTCGCCGCCGACGCGATTGAAGATCACGGCCGCGATCGGCACCTCGGGCCGGTAGCTCAGGAAGCCGTGCAGCAGCGCCGCCGCCGAGGCCGCCATGCCGGAGGCGTCGACCACCAGGACGACCGGCCAGCCGGTGAGCTCCGCAAGCTCGGCCGTCGAGCCCGCGCCGTCCGGTGCACCGTCGAACAGGCCCATCACGCCCTCGCCCAGGACCAGCTCCGCCCCGACCCCGGCCTGCGCGGCGAGGTCGTCCAGGGTCTCGCGCCGCATGGCCCAACTGTCCAGGTTGAGGCAGGGCCGGCCGCTGGCCACCGTGTGGAAGGCAGGGTCGATGTAGTCCGGTCCGGCCTTGATCGAGGCGACGGACAGGCCCGTTCGGCGCAGATGCCTGAGCAGGGCCAGGGTGATCACCGTCTTGCCGCTGCCCGATGCGGGCGCCCCGATCAGCAGGCCGCGGCTCATGGCCTC
>CAMYKD010000017.1:24670-61193 GCA_947258885.1 uncultured Kiloniellales bacterium
TGTAGAATGGCGGCATGGCCCGCAAACCGGATGGACCTCTGCGGCGCGGCTGGACCACGGGCGCCTGCGCGGCCGCCGCGACCCGCGCGGCCTACACGGCGCTGTTGACCGGCGCCTTCCCGGACCCGGTGGCGATCACCCTGCCCGGTGGCGAACGGCCGGCCTTCGCGCTGGCGCGCGAAGGGCAGGGGCCGGGCTACGCCCTGGCCGGCATCGTCAAGGACGCCGGCGACGACCCGGACGTGACCCACCTGGCCGAAATCGTGGTGCGGGTGCGCAAGGCCGCGCCCGGTGCCGGCGTCGTCTTCACGGCCGGCGCCGGCGTCGGCACGGTCACCAGGCCGGGCCTGCCGCTGGCCGTCGGCGAACCGGCGATCAACCCGGCGCCGCGCGCGATGATGCGCGAGGCGGTCCATGCGGTCGCGGCCGAGCAGGGCGCCGCTGGCGACCTGGAAATCGAGATCTCTGTGCCCGGCGGGGAAGCGCTGGCCAAGAAGACCTGGAACCCGCGCCTGGGTATCCTGGGCGGCATCTCGATCCTGGGCACGACCGGCGTCGTGGTGCCCTATTCCTGCTCGGCCTGGATCCACTCGATCCGGCGCGGTATCGACGTCGCCCGGGCCGGCGGCATCGCGCACGTTGCCGGCTGTACCGGCTCGACCTCCGAGCGGGCGGTGCAGGCGCTCTACGGCCTGCCGGACGTCGCCCTGCTCGACATGGGCGATTTCGCCGGCGGACTGCTCAAGTACCTGCGCCGCCACCCCTTGCCCCGGCTCACGATCGGCGGCGGCTTCGGCAAGATCTCAAAGCTCGGCGCCGGGCACTTGGACCTGCACTCCGGGCGCAGCCAAGTGGATCTGGACTGGTTGGCCGAGCGGCTGGCGGACTTGGGCGGAGGATCCGACCTGCTCGAGAAGACCCGCGCGGCCAACACGGCAAGGGAGGTGCTCGACTTGGCACGCGACGCCGGCCTGCCGCTCGCCGATGCGGTTGCTCGGCAAGCCCGGGGGACGGCGCTCGGCGTGCTGGGCGGCGAGACCGAGGTCGAGGTGCTGGTGTTCGATCGGGAGGGCCGGCTGGTCGGTCGCTCGGATGGCTAGGCTCCTGCTTCTGGGCGGCACGGCCGAGGGCCTGGCGCTGGCGCGGAGCACGGCGGGTGATCCGGGGCTCCACACCGTCACCTCGCTGGCCGGTCGGACCCGCCGGCCGGCAGATGTTCCCGGCGAGGTCCGGGTCGGCGGCTTCGGCGGCGCCGAGGGGCTCGCCCGCCACCTCCAAGAGCAGGGGATCGACCTGCTGGTCGATGCGACACACCCCTTCGCCGCGGTCATGGCGCAGAACGCCGCCCAAGCCTGCCACGAGGCCGGCGTGCCCCGGCTCAAGCTGCTCCGCCCCGCCTGGCGTCCCGTGCCCGGCGATCTGTGGATCGAGGCGGCCGACGCGGCGGAGGCGGCCGCCGCCCTGCCCGGCCTCGGCGGAAGGTTCTTCCTGACGACGGGGTTCCGGGACATGACGGCCTTTGCCGGCCTCGCGGACGCGTGGTTTCTCGTCCGTCTCATCGATAGACCCGAGGCGGCCTTGCCGTTGGCGTGGCACGATCTGATTCTCGCGCGCGGCCCTTTCGCCGAAGCCGCTGAGGTGGCGCTCATGCGCGGTCACCGCATCGAAGCGCTGATCGCCAAGAACAGCGGCGGGCATTCCACCTACGCAAAGATTGCCGCGGCGCGGCGCCTGGGCCTTCCTGTAGTCATGATCCGCCGCCCGGAGGCACCGGCCGGTGAAATGGTCGAGACCGTCGACCAGGCGCTCGCCTGGATCGCCGCGCGCGTCGGCCGAGATATGCGCTCATAAAGGGCTTTTGCACCAGAGGTCGTTGACGGGGATAGTCCGGACGAGCGCGTGTCGGTTACGGGGTCTCGTCGAATACGCGGTCGCGGGGAACCCGGGCGCGGTGCAGTGGGGAACCTGATAGAAACGGTTCTTCGCCGTGACCGGACCGATTTTGACCGGTTCGAACAGGATGTCGTAGCGTGAATCGCGTTCGTTCATGGCCCTGCTCCCAGGTTCAGTGCCGCTGGCTGGTCCGGACTGCCGGAAGCCCGGCGGAGGCGCCGGTCGGCGCGCTGGAGAACATGTCCCTGATCCCGGCTCAGATCCGCACGACGATCTTGCCGAAGTGGCCGGCCGAGCGCATGTGGTGGAAAGCCGCGCGCGCCTCGGCGAAGTCGAACGCCCGGTCGACTACCGGTGTCAGACCATGCAGTCCGATCGCCCGGTTCATGGCCTCGCACATCTCGCGGTTGCCCACATAGATGCCCTGGAGGCAGAGGCTGCTGCGCATGACCGGCGTCGGGTTCACGGCGCCGGCCATGCCGGTCAGGATGCCGATCAGGCTGATACGCCCGCCGACGCGGGTCGCCTGTATCGACTGTTCGAGCGTGCCCGGGCCGCCCAGCTCGACCACATGGTCGACGCCGAGGCCTCCGGTCGCCTCGCGCACGGCCTCGGCCCAAGCCGGCGTCTGACGGTAGTTGACCGTCTCGTCGGCGCCCAGGCCCCGCGCCCGTTCCAGCTTCTCATCGCTGCTCGAGGTGATGACGACCCGCGCGCCATGCAGCTTGGCGAACTGCAGCGCGAAGAGCGAGACGCCGCCGGTGCCGAGCAGCAGGACCGTGTCGCCGGCCTTGACGCCGCCCTTGGTCACCAGGGCGTGCCACGCGGTGAGCGCCGCGCAGGGCAAGGTCGCGCCCTCCTCGAAGCCGAGGTGATCGGGCAGCGCGACGAGGCCGTCCTCGCGCAGCACCGCGTGCTCGCACAACACGCCGTCCAGCGCGCCGCCGAGCGCGCTGGCCATGGCCTCGGCACTGATGCCTCCGGAGGTCCAGCGTTGGAAGAACAAGCCCATGACGCGGTCGCCCGGTTTGAAGCGGGTGACACCCGGTCCGACTTCGACGACCTCTCCGGCGGCGTCGGAGTTGGGGATCAGCGGCAGGCTCAGCCCGCGCGAGAGCGGGTCGAGCACCGTGGAGAGATCCCGGTAGTTCAGCGAGGAGGCGCGCAGGCGGACGAGTACCTCGCCCGGCCCGGGCCGCTGCGTCTCTCGCTCGACCAGCGCCAGTGCGTCGATCCCGCCGTCGCCTTGTATCTCGTAGGCCCTCATGACGCGGCTCCCTTCCGGCTGCGTTCGTGGAACACGAAGCCCAGCACGTTCATCAGCAGCTGGGCGGCCAGGAAGGAGGTGATCCCCGTCGGGTCGTAGTCCGGCGCGACCTCGACCAGGTCGAGGCCGACGACCTCGCCCTTGCCCGCCAGGCCCTGCAGGATCTCCAGCACCTCGTAGTAGAGGAAGCCGCCGTGACTGGGCGTTCCCGTGCCCGGCGCGATCGAGGGGTCGAAGCCGTCGATGTCGATGGTGACGTAGTAGCGCAGGCCGGCCGGGATCCTGGCTAGCGTGCCCTCGGCACCCAGCCGCCGGACGTCGCGGACCGAGAGGATTTCCGAGCCCGCCTTGCGCGCGTCGTCGTAGTCGTCCCGATTCGAGGAGGAGACGTTGCGGATGCCCATCTGGGTCATGCCGGTGACCCACCCCATCTCGGAGGCTCGCCGCAGGGGGTTGCCGTGGCCGTAGCGCACGCCGTGGCGCTCGTCGACGAAGTCCAAGTGCGCGTCGAAATGGATGACGTGCAGCGGCGGCTGCTCGGAATAGGCGGCGAGGCAAGGCGCCGTGATCGAGTGGTCGCCGCCCAGGATGACGGGCAGCGCGCCGCTCTCCAGGATCTTGCGGACCGCGGCCTCGGTATTGGCGTGACTCCGGAGCGTATCGGTATGGACGATGTCGGCGTCACCCAGGTCGACGATCCGGACCTGGTCGATGGGCAGATAGGTGACGTCGTCCTCGAAGTCGTAGGCGCCGCCGTGCCCGAAGGAGAACAGCGTAGAGGCCTCGCGAATCGCGCGCGGCCCGAAGCGCGCGCCCGAGCGGTACTGCGTGCCCATGTCGAAGGGCACGCCGAGGATCGCGACCTCGGCATCGATCCGGTCCCAATCGAGGCAGACCGGCTGCTTGGCGAAGGTGCTGTGGCCGACAAAGGGCAGGTTCAGGCGGCCGGTCTCGTAGGCGTTTCCAGTCATCCATGCTCTCCTCGCTCGCCGGCGAACCGCGGACTGTCCGAGGCTGCCTCTCGAAGGCTAACTCCGGGGCGTGCTGTTGGAAATAGGCCACGACTCGTGACCGCCGAGCTGTCGTTTCGGTCATTTGACGTGCCTCAATGCGCCACCGGCACGTTGGGCGCTACGAATCGGGTGGAAAGGTCGAAATCCAATGACAACGACCTCCGGCATCGAGCCGTCGCGCCGCGCGCGCCTCGGCCGACCGCCGCTACGGAGCGCAAAGCGGCTCCTGACGGCTACCCGGCCCATGTTCTTTCCGGCCTCGGCCCTGCCGGTGTTGCTCGGCACGGCCTGGGGCGCCCGCCTGGACGGGATGCTCGACCCCGGGCCTTTCGCCCTGGCGCTCGCCGCCACGCTCTCGGTCCATGCCGGGGTGAACGTTCTGAACGATGTCTATGACGACCTGGGGGGCACCGACCGGATCAACACGGGGCGGATCCCACCCTTTACCGGCGGCTCCCGCCACATCCAGGACGGCGTCATGACGGCGCGCCAGATGTTCCGCTGGGGCGTCGCGCTCCTGGTCTTCGCGGCCGTGGTCGGGATTACGCTTTTCGCGACGAAAGGCTTGGGGGTCCTCCTGTTCGGAGCGGTAGGGGTCACCCTCGGGATCCTCTATTCCGTGCCGCCCGTGCGGCTGAGCGCGCGCGGTCTCGGCGAAGCCGCGGTAGGGGTCGGTTTCGGGGTCCTGCCGGTGACCGGCGCCGCCTGGCTGCAGAGCGGGTCGCTCGATTGGGGAGGACTGCTGCTCTCCCTGCCGGTCGCGCTCTGGGTGGTCGACATCCTGTTCGTCAACGAGATTCCGGACGCCGCGGCCGACGGGGCGACGGGCAAGCGCACCCTCGTGGTTCGCCTGGGACTGGACGGCACACGTGACCTCTATGTCCTGCTGAATGTTCTGGCCGCGCTCTGCGTCGTCGCGGCTGCTGCCGTGGGCTTGGTTCCCCTTGCCGCTGCCGCGGCGGCGCCGTTGCTCTTCTTGGCCGCGCTTGGCGTGGCCCGCGGGATGGTCCGAACCGCTGACCGGCGGCGCGCCCTGACGAGGAGCATCAAGGCGACGCTGGCAATTCACGCGGCCGGGACCTTTTGGCTCGCAGCCTGGATCTGGATCGGTTGAACGCATAGGCTGGAAGGCCGGCCAAGAAACGGAATGCGCGATGCCGAGATACGAGGAAACACGTGTGCTGCCCTATTCGAGGGAACGGCTCTTCGATCTGATCGCCGATGTCGAGCGCTATCCCGAGTTCCTGCCCTGGTGGCACGCGGCGAGAGTGCGCCGCCGCGACGGCAACACGGAGCAGGTCGAGCAGGTGGTCGGCCCCGTGATCGCGCGCTTCCGCTTCGCCTCGACGACCGTTCTCGAACGGCCCGACCACATAAAAACCACCTCGAACGAGCGCCCGTTCCGCCGCCTGGAAATCCACTGGACCTTCGCGCCGGCTCCGCACGGCGGCTGCGCCGCGACCTTCTCCGTCGACTACGAGCTGCGCTCGGGCGCGATAGAGAAGCTCACCGCCGTCATATTCGACGCCGCCGTCCGGCGGGTCGTGACCGCCTTCGAGACTAGGGCACACCGGCTTCTTGCCAAGGCCAGGGTCGCAGGGGCTTGACGGTTCAGCCCCGCGCGCCGGCATAGAACTCGACCTTTCGCTCGGCCCAGCCGACCAGTTCGGCGGCCAGCATCGCGAAGGCGAAGAGCAGGATCGTCAAGGCCCAGAACTGCTCCATCAGGAAGTTGCGGGAGTACAGCTCGAACAGCTCGCCGTAGCCGATGATCGAGACGAGCAGCTGTCCGATCACCACCCCCTTCACGGCTCGGATAATCCCCAATCGCACCCCGGCCAGGATTTCGGGCAGTGCCGCCAAGAGAAGTATCCTGGCGTAGAGGTCGAGCCGGCTTGCTCCGAACGAGCGTGCCATTTCGAGTAACGAGGGGTTGACGTGCTTGATACCCGCCTGGGTGTCCAGGACGATGATCCAGACCGCGAACAGCATCACGGTCACGACGATGGTCGTCTGCCCCAGACCGAAGAGGATCATGATGACCGGTACCAGGGCGGTGAGCGGTGCGCTGACGAAGACGTTGACCCATGTGCCGAGAAGCTTCTCCGCCGCCTCGACCCGACCCATCAGAACTCCTAGCGGAATGCCGAGGGACAGCGCCAGCCCCATGCCCAGCGCGAAGGACTCGAACGTCAGCAGGGTGGCATGCCGGAACTTGCCGGTCTGCACCATCTCGGCAAGGGCCGCCAGAACATGCGTGAATGGCGGCACGAGAAAAACCAGCTCGGCGCGCCCAACGATTTCCCAGGCAAGGGCCCAGAAGACCAGCGCGAACATGATCGGAATGTCGCGGCCGAAGACCCTCATGACGACGGCGCCATCACACCAGATACTCGCGAAGCATCTGCCAGATCTCCTCGACCATATCGAGATAGCGCTTGTTGCGGCGCAACTCCTCCGGACTGCCGCCGTGATCCAGCCCGGTGCGGATCACGCGCGACACCGCGCCCGGCCGCGGTGTCAGGAGGACGACCTGATCGGAGACGTAGACCGCCTCCTCGATGCTGTGCGTGACGAAAATGAAGGTCTTGTTCTCGCTCTGGATCAGATGCAGCAGATCCTCCTGGAACTTCCGTCTGGTCTGCTCGTCGACCGCCGAAAAGGGCTCGTCCATCAACAGCACCTCGGCGTCGACGGCCAGGGCGCGCGCGAGCCCCACCCGTTGACGCATGCCGCCCGACAGCTCGTGGGGATAGCGCTCCTCGAAGCCCGCCAGACCGACCTTCGCGATATAGGAACGGGCGATGGCGTGCCGTTCGTGCCGGGACATGCCTCTCAGTTCGAGCCCGAACGCGACGTTGCGAAGCACGCTCGCCCAGGGCATGAGGGCAAAGTCCTGAAACACGAAGGCCCTCTCCGGGCCCGGGCCGGTAACCGCACGGCCGTTGACGATTATCGTGCCCGCGCTCGGCTCCAGAAGTCCGGCAATGATCTTGAGCAGGGTCGTCTTGCCGCAGCCGCTCGGCCCGAGCAGCGTCGTCAGCTCTCCCTTGGGAAAGCCGAGATCGATGCCCTCGAGTGCCTGAATGCCGCCGTCGTAGGTTTTCGAGATGCCTCTCGCCTGAACGATGCCGTCCGGCTTCGTCGCGGTCTCGACGGGATCTGTGGCGCCGGAGATACTCATCAACCCTCCTTCTTCTCGGGCCTGAAGACCATCGTCTCGAGCTTCTGAAGGCTGCTCACGGTGATCGCGGCGAACGCGACGATCGAGAAGATGGCGGCGTACATCTCGGCATAGTCGGCGACGGACCGATGGTAGGTGATCAGGTCCCCGATGCCGGTCGGCGTGATCAGCAGCTCGGCCAAGACGACCCCGATGAATCCGGCCGCTATGCCCAATCTCAGGCCCGCGAAGATGAGCGGACTGGCGTCCGGCAGGATGATCTTGGCGATGACCTGCACTCTGCTGCCCTGGAATGCCCGGCACATCTCTATCAGCGAGGGGCTGGCGTTTCGCACCGCCTTGTAGGAGTTCAGCACGATGACCGGGGCGGCGAGGATACAGACCGCGATGACCTTGGCGGTCAGGCCGATTCCATAAATGAAGGTGATCAAGGGAATGAGGGCGGCGACGGGGGCGGCCTGAAGAACGATGAAGACCGGCGCGACGAAGAATTCGAAAAGCCGCGACAGACCCATCGCGACACCGGCGAGTATCCCGAAAACGCCCGAAATCAAGAGGCCGATGAGCAAGGGTTGCAGCGTCGAGAGATAAGCGCGTCCCATGCTCCCGTCGAGCGTCATCTGGAACAGGGCCGCCATTGTCGCGCCGAAGGTTGGAAAAGCCGGGCTGATTGGAACCCGCCCGGCGAACTCCCACGCGCCGAAAACCAGAACGAACGAGGCCAGCCGCCAGACCGCGGTGGACGAAAGCGGGCGAAACGGCCCTCCCCGTCCTACGGGCTCAAAATCACGTGTCGTCATCCGACGGTTTCTCGACGGCCCGGCAGTCGTATCGGCCGGGGGCAGGGAGGTCCCGGGCCGATACGGCCATCGGTCAGGTTTTCGCGCTCAATTCGCCGATGCGGTCACATTCGGCCCAGCTTGTTCTGGGCCTTGTCGAGCGGACCGAGATACCAGAAATCCTCGATCTTCAGACTGGTCGGGTTGCCCTGCAACTGGCCGGCGATCGCGTAGAACTCGAAATCGGTCTTGACCGCTTCGGGGCCGCCGCCATTGACCGGAAAGGCGCCACTCTTGGCCGACTCGGTGAAATAGGGAATGATTTCCGGCTCGAGCTCGGCGGGCAGGTCGGCAAGCAAGCCGTATTTCTTGCGCTGGGCCGTGACGTAATCCGGGTCCTTGTTGATCTCGCGCCACACGGTCAGTAGCTCCTCGACCAGGATATCGACCGTCTCCGGGTTCGATTCCAGGAAATCCGTGCTGGCGTAGAGTGCCTCGTCGCTGGCGTCCACGCCCTCCATCGGCAGGACCATGAACTTGTCGCCGCCTTTTTCGAGCAGCAGATTGCGGTTGGGCGCATCCACGATGGTCGCGCGGATATTGCCTTGGAGCATGGCGCCGGCGCGAACCTCGGAACCCGGGACGTAGCTGAGGCGTTTGAAGGTGATGCCCTCGCGCTTGGCCATGAGGTTCATGATCGCCTCGGTACCCGAACCCCGCGAATGGACTACGAACTCCTCGCCGTCGAGGTCCTTCCAGCCCTTGTAATACTCGGTGTTGACGATGGGATAGAAGCGTAGCGCGCTCAGCTGGAAGAACATCCGAATCGGTGCCTTGACCTTCTGCAGCAGCGCATAAGGCGTTCCGACCCCGATATCGGCGTGCCCGCCGACGACGGCTTGCGCCGCGATGTCCTCGGACTTGAAGAAGGTGACATCGATCTCCACGCTCCTCTCCTTGGCCCGCTCGAGCGCGATCAGGAAATTGAGCGATTCGACGGAGGCAATGTCCCCGAAAGCGATCCTGACGGGTTTCGCCTGCGCGGGTGCGGACTGTCCGATTGTCGCGGCGAGCAACACCAGGACGCCTGCGACAGGCAGAAAGATCGATCTGGCTTTTTCAAACATTTCTACTCCTCCCCTGTAACCTGTACGACGTAATTCTACCCGTTATCGTCCTGCACCTGCTCCAGGAATTCCCACCACGCCACTTGGGTCTTGGTCATGTTGTGCGGGATCCGCCTGGCACTCTGCTGGACCTGTGGGGCCAATAATAGCACGGGCGACCGCTGTCGCTGCTATCTATCGTCGCTAGGCCCGGCGCTTCGGCCGCAGGATATGAACGTGGCCGGGATCGTAGAGCCGGCTGTCGGCGAAATCCGACTGGTCCAGCACGCGACCGACCAGGATCAGCGCCGTGCGGGTGATCTTGGCCGCGCGCACCTTCTGCCGGATGTCCTCGAGCGTCCCGCGGATCACCTGCTCGTCCGGCCAGCTCGCCCGGTAGACCACGGCGGCCGGGCAGTCGGCGCCGTAGATCGGCGCAAGGATCTCGGTCACGTGCTTCAGGTTGCGCACCGAAAGATGCACCGCGAGGGTCGCGCCCGAGGCCGCCAGGGTCGCGAGGTCCTCCCCTTCGGGCATGGCCGAGGCCTTCATGGCGGTGCGCGTCAGGATCACGGTCTGGCTCACGGCCGGCAGGGTCAGCTCTTGTCCCAGGGCCGCTGCCGCCGCGGCATAGGCCGGCACGCCGGGCGTCACGTCGTAGGCGATGCCGAGATCCTTCAACCGTCGGATCTGCTCGGCGATCGCGCCGTAGAGCGAGGGGTCGCCGGAATGCACCCGGGCCACGTCCTCGCCCGCTTCCTCCGCTTGGCGCATCCGCTCGACGATCTCGTCCAGCGTCATAGGTGCCGTGTCGATGACCCGGGCGTCGGGGTCGGCGCAGGCCAAGACCTCGCGCGGCACCAACGAACCGGCGTAGAGCACCAGCGGGCAGCGCGCGATCAGGTCGCGACCGCGGACCGTGATCAGGTCGGGGGCGCCCGGCCCGGCGCCGATGAAGTGCACGGTCACGCCGCATCCTCCGAGCTCTTGCCCCCCTTGGCGGCGTATCCGCGCGGCGTGTAGACCCAACAGCCGCCGTCGCCGCGCGCCATCCGCCGGGTCGCGGTCGAGCCCACCAGGACGACCGTCAGCATGTCGACCTTCTCGGGCGTCAGATCGTCCAGCGCAATCACCGCGACCTCCTCGCCCAGGCGTCCCAGGTTGCGTGCCAGTACGACGGGCGTGTCGCCGGGCCGCCGGGCGCGCAGGATCCCGGCGGCGGCGGCGAGCTGCCGGCTGCGGCGCTTTGAAACCGGATTGTAGAGCGCCACGACGAAGTCGCCCTCGGCCGCGGCCTTCAGGCGCTGCTCGATCACCGGCCAGGGCGTCAGCAAGTCGGACAGCGACACCGCACAGAAGTCGTGGCCAAGTGGCGCGCCGATCCGCGCGGCCGCGGCCTGCAGGGCCGAGATGCCAGGTACGACCGTTATTGCCACACGCTTCCAGTCCACCCGCTCGTCCCGGTCCAGCAATTCGAAGACCAGCGCCGCCATGGCGTAGATCCCCGGGTCGCCCGAGCAGACCAGCGCGACCGAGCGGCCCTCGGCCGCCAGGTCCAGGGCGGCGCGCACCCGCGCCTCCTCTTCGCCCAGCTCGTAGGCGTGGTAGACCTGCCCGGCAAGGGGCGGTCCCAGCAGATCGAGGTAAAGCCGGTAGCCGACCAGGTCGCTCGCGAAGCGGGCCGCCGCCGAGGCCTCGGGCGTGCGCCAGTCAGCCGTGCCGGGACCGAGCCCGACCACGGCCAGAGCGCCGCGTGGCCGGCCGGCGTCGAGGATCGGTCGGGATGCCTTGGCAAGCGCGCAGGTGGCGCGCGCCGACTTGACCTTGGACACGATCAGCTCGCCCTCGGGGCCCGCGGCGGCCAGGGCCGCGCCCTCGGCCACCCCGTGGCAGCCGACCTCGTGGAATACGAGGTCCGAGGGATTGGCCAGACGCGGGGCTTCGGCCTCCAGCCTTGCCGCGTCGAAGAAACGGGCCGACACGCCGAACGCCTCGGCGACTGCATGGAGCGCCGGTTCGTCGGCTTTCTGGTCGATCGAGAAGACGCCGGCCAGCGCGCCCTCCGCCAGACCAGCTTCGGTGAGGGTTTCGCGCGCCAGGGCAAGCACTTCTTCCGGCGCCGCCCCGCGCTCGCAGCCCAACCCGAGCGCCAGTACGGCCGGATGGTAGACCAGCACCTGATCCGAGCCCGCCTCGACCCTTTCGGTGACCCGAATGACCAGCTCCGCCTCCTCGGCAAAGGGCAGGTCGCTGTCCTCGAGCCAGTCCGCCGCACCGTCCAGGCCCACGTCGGCGCCCGAGAGCAGGGCCGCCGCAAAGGCCTTGTGGTCTCCGGGGTTGGCCAGGCGCCAGCCGGACGGCGGGTCGTCGAGCGCGAGGCCGAAGCGCAGATCGCCGGCCGTGGTGAGGGCCGGGGCCACGCCGAACAGGTCGCCCAGGCGCTGCGCCAGCCTGTTGGCGCCCCGGTGGCCGCCCAGCAGAGGCACGACTGCACAGCCGTCTTCGGCGACCGCCAGCACCGGCGGCTCGCCGGTTTTGTCCCGGATCAGCGGCGCCAGCGCGCGGAACAGGATTCCGGCGGCGCAAATCCCGATGATCGGCCGGCCGGCCTGGAACAGGGCCTGAAGATGCGCCGTGGTCTCCGTGAAGCTAAGGTCCGCGCCCTCGACACGGCCGGCGAGGCCATGCAGCTCGGCGCCCGGCAGCCCTTGGGCGATGCGCCGTGCAAGCGCGAGCCCGGCGGGGGTGAGCGCGACGAGGGCCGGGGAATCGGTCATGACCAAGCCTCGCCTCTTTTGTGCAGCAGCACCATGGAGAAGTACGGTACGTCTCCGGGATCGACCGAGCCGAGCGGCAGGATGCGCTGGCTTGCCATGGTTGCGCGCTCGATGTAGCGCGCCCGTTCGCTCAGCCCCAGTTCCTCCAGCACCCGGCGCACCTTCTCGAAGTGGCGGCCGACCTTGATGATCGCCGTGGCATCGCCGCTTGAAAGCCGCGCCCTGAGCTCCGCCTCATCGAGCGGCGCCGGCACCACGCTAAGCACGTCGTTGCGCGCCGCGAGCGGCGCGCCCAGCACGGCGGCGCAGGCGGTCAGCGAGGAGACCCCCGGCACCACCTCGACCGGAAAGCGCTCGGCCATGCGGGCGAACAGATACATGAAGGAGCCGTAGAAGAAGGGGTCGCCCTCGCAGAGCACGGCGACGTCGCGCTCGGCGGCCAGGTGCTCGCCCAGTTCCACCGCCGCGCGGTCGTAGACCTCCTGGGCCGGAAAGCGCTCTACCAGGAGCGGCACGCGGATCGCAACCTCGCGCTGCCCGCCAGGCAGCAGAGGTGCGACGATTGCCCGGGCCAGGCTCTCCCCCGTTTCCGGCGCAGGGTAGGCGACGACCGGCGCGGCCTTCAACAACCGCAGCGCCTTGACGGTGATCAGCTCCGGGTCGCCCGGGCCGATGCCGAGGCCATAGAGGATGCCGGTCATCGCTTGGCCACTGCGAGCTGGGTTACGGCCATGAGCGGGCGCCAGCCGGTCAAGCCGCCGATCGGCTCGGCGCGCGAGACGGCGATCCGGGTCAGAGTGCCGCCGACCTGCTCGCGCCAGGTCACGAGCGCCTGCTCGCCCTCCAGGGTCACCGCGTTGGCGACCAGCCGTCCGCCGGGCGAGAGCGCCCGCCAGCAGGCCTCGATCAGGCCGTCCCGCGCCGCGCCGCCGCCGATGAAGACGGCGTCGGGTGGCGCCAGGTTCGCCAGCACCCCCGGCGCCTCGCCGGCGACGATCTCGAGCTCCGGCGTGCCGAGCGCCGCGGCGTTGGCGGCGATCAGCGCGACGCGGTCCCGGTCGTGCTCCACGGCGACGGCCTCCGTGCGCCGGGCCGCGCGCATCCATTCGATAGCGACCGAGCCGCAGCCGGCACCGACGTCCCAGAGGCGCTGGCCCGGCACCGGGGCGAGCGCGGCCAGGGTCGCGGCCCGCACCTCGCGCTTGGTCAGTTGCCCGTCGTGCTTGAAGGCCGTGTCGGGTAGGCCCGGCGCGCGCGGCAGGAGGGCGGCCTCGGGAGCGGCAAGACATGCGATGGCGAGCGTGTTGAAGTCGGCGACAACGGGAACGTCCCATTCAGCCGCGGTGTTCTCGACGATGTGCTCGCGTGGGCCGCCCATGTGCGAGAGCACCGTGAGCCGGCTGCCGCCGTAGCCTCGCTCGCGCAGCAGTCCGGCGACCTGACCGGGCGTCGCACCGTCGGCGCATAGCACCAGCAGCCTGGCACCCGGCTGCAGATAGGAGTGAAGGAGCTCGAGAGGCCGGCCGTGCAGGCTCAGCGTCTCGGTCTCGGCGAGGCCCCAGCCGAGGCGCGCGGCGGCGAGCGAAAAGGCCGAAGGAGCCGGCACGACGAAGGTCTCCTTTCTGGGCACGTAGCGGGCCAAGGTGGCGCCGATGCCGTAGGTCATGGGGTCGCCGGTCGCCAGCACGCAGATCCGCTGCCCCCGTCGGCGCACGATCTCCTCGACCAAATGCTCGATCGGACTGCTCCAGGCGAGCCGTTCGCGCCCGTCCTCCGGAACCATGGCGAGGTGGCGCTCACCGCCGACCAGGACCTCGGCGCTCTCGACGAGCGCGCGCGCGGCGTGGCCGAGGCCCTGGAGGCCGTCCTCGCCCAGGCCGACGATGGCAAGCCAGGGCGTCAAGGCTCGCCCGCCACGACCGCGTTGACCGCCGCGGCCGCCAACGCGCTGCCGCCCAGCCGGCCGCGCAATGTCAGATACGGGATATCCAATGCGGCCTCGATCAGCGCCTCCTTGGACTCCGCCGCACCGACGAAGCCGACCGGGAAGGCGAGGATCGCCGCCGGCCGGGGCGCACCCGCGTGCAGCAGCTCGAGCAGGCGGTAGAGTGCGGTCGGTGCGTTGCCGATGGCGACCACGGCGCCGTCCAGGCGCGGCTGCCAGAGCTCTATCGCCGCGGCCGAGCGCGTCGTGGCCCGGCACCGGGCCAGCTCGGGAACCGCCGGGTCCTGGAGCGTGCAGAGCACTTCGTTGTCCACCGGCAGGCGATTGCGCATCACCCCCTCGGCCAGCATGCGGCAGTCGGCGAGGACCGGCCCGCCGGCCACGAGCGCGCTACGCGCCGCGCCGGCCACCGGGCCGTTCCAGGCCAGACGGCCGACGATCTCGGGCAGGCCGCAGGCGTGCACCAGGCGCACTGCCACTGCGGCCAGTTCCTCAGGCAGGCCCGAAAGGTCCGTCTCGGCCCGGACCAGGTCGAAGGACCGGCGGGTGATTTCGCCCGGATCGCGCAGGTAGTCGTAAGAAGCCGGCACTGGCATGCTCCCTCTCAGGCCCGCTCTTTCTTCATGCTGCGCGGCCCCAGCGGATGGTCCGCGTGCGGATAGGGGTGGTGGTGATGGTCGTGACCGTGATCATGACCATGGCCGTGATGACGATGGTGGTGACCGTTGCCGTCGGTCTTGTCGGCGTTCGTGCCGACGCCCTCGACGTGGTGGTGGTGGCTTTCCTGCGGCAAGCCGATCTCGGCGGCGAAGCCGACGATCTGCTCCCGGTACTTGCACAGCTTGCAGTTCATGACGTTCTCGCCGCCGGTGATCTCCTCGACGCGTTCGGCGAAGGAATCCAGCACCAGCCGATGGCCGGACAGGTAGGGCGCCTTGACGAACCGGATCCCCGGGTGCCGTTCGGCGACTACATCGGTGTAGTGGTAGATGCGTTTGACCAGCACGCCGGTGAAGAGGAAATAGGGAAAGACGACGATGCGCCGGTAGCCGAGCTTCGCGGCGTGCTCCAGGCCGGGCTCGACAAGCGGGAAGGTGACGCCCGAATAGCAGGTCTCGCCCCAGCCGAAGCCGATGCCCTCCCAGAGCATGCGCATGACCTTGGCGACGTTCGAGTTGGCGTCCGGGTCCGAGGCGCCGCGCCCGACGACCATGAGCAGGGTCTCGTCCAGCGGCACCTCATCCCCGGCCCGGTCCAGCGCCTCGCCGATCCGCGCCTCGGCCGCGCCCAGCAGCTTGGCGTCGATTCCCAGCTCGCGCCCGTAGAGGATCTCCATGCCCGGATGCTGGGCCTGATAGGTGTTGAGCACCGAGGGGATGTCGTTCTTGGCGTGCCCCGCGGCGAACAGCATGCCCGGCACGGCCAATACCCGGTCGTGGCCGCTTTCGCGCAGGCGGTCCAGGCCGTCGCGGATAACCGGCGTGGCGAACTCCAGGAAACCGCTCTCCACGTCGTAGTGCGGCAGCCGTTCGCGGATGCCCCGCGCGACGGACTCGAACTCGCGCACCGCCTCCACGTCGCGGCTGCCGTGGCCGCAGACCATGACACCGGTCTTGGTCATCCTCCTGTTCTCCCTGATCGGCCCTCGAAAGGGCATGTTCTGCCGTTGACCGGAGCGGCAGGCGCACCCATGCTCCGGCCATGCTGACTGCCTGGTTCATCGGCGGCGAGATGCCGGACGGCGTGCTCCTGATCCTGTTCCTGGCGCTTGCCCTGGATGCGGCCCTGGGCGACCCGCCATGGCTCTACGGGACGGTACCACACCCGGTCGCCATGATCGGCCGCCTGGTGACCTCGGGCGACCGCCGGCTGAACGACGAGCGTGCCGGCGAGGGCGTGCGGGTCCTGCGCGGCGCCCTGCTGACGTCGGCGGTGGTGCTGGTGAGTGCGGCGTTGGGCTGGGTGCTGGCCGGAGCGCTTCAGGGGCTGCCCGGCGGCTGGCTGGTCGAGGCGGGTTTCGCCAGCACGCTGATCTCCTTCCGCGGGCTCTATGATCGCGCGGCTTCGGTGGCCCGGGCCTTGGGCGACGGACTGGCCGAGGGCCGCGCCGCCGTGGCCCACATCGTCGGCCGCGACCCCGACAGCCTGGACGGGCCGGGCGTGGCGCGGGCCGCGGTCGAGAGCATCGCCGAGAACTTCTCCGACGGGGTGGTGGCGCCGGCCTTCTGGTATGCGCTGCTCGGGCTGCCGGGGCTCTGCGCCTACAAGGCGGTCAACACACTGGATTCCATGATCGGTCACAAAAACCCGCGCTACCGGGCCTTCGGCCGGGCCGCGGCGCGGCTCGACGACGCCGCGAACTGGCTGCCGGCGCGCTTGGCCGGCGGGCTCGTCGTACTGGTTGCGGCTCTGCTGCCGGGAGCACGCGCAGGTAGCGCCTGGCGCACGATGCGGCGCGACGCGCCTCGGCACCGCTCGCCCAATGCCGGCTGGCAGGAGGCGGCCTTCGCCGGTGCGCTCGGCTTCGCGCTGGCCGGCCCGCGCCGCTACCACGACGAGGCGGTCGAGGATCCCTGGATGGGCGACGGCCGCAGCGACCTGGACCCGGCCGACATCCGCGCCGCCCTCAGGCTCTACGTCGCAGCCGGCGCCCTGCTGGCCGCCATGGTTCTGGCGCTGTGGCTCCTGCTGTGAGGCGGCGAAAAACGGGTCGGACCCCTTTTTTAGCGGATCACGCGGCACGGGCGACCTCCAGAAGGCGATCGAGGTTCAAGTGCGCCTCCAGGTGCTCGGCGAGCGCATCGAGCGTGCGCTCGATCCCGCTCTCGTAGGCCAGGCCGCTCTCGTCGCGCTCCCGGATGCGATTGAGGAAGGCGTGGCGGAAGCCGTCGGCGGCGAAGAGACCGTGCAGATAGCAGCCGAAGACCCGGCCGTCGGCCGAAACCGCGCCCTCGGGCCGGCCGCCGAGGCGCAGCATGGGCCGCTCCAGGCCCGGGCCGCCGGTCGCGCCCACGTGCATCTCGTAGCCGCGCACCGCTGCGCCGCTCGCCACGTCCTCACCCTCGGCCGGGGCCAAAGTCTTGTCGCCGGTCAGCTCCGTGGCGATCTCGAGCAGGCCGAGGCCCGGCGCCTCGCCCGGGTCGCCCTCGACGCCGAGCGGATCGCGGATCGCGCGGCCCAGCATCTGGTAGCCGCCGCAGAGGCCCAGGAGCAGGCCGCCGCGCCGCAGGTGCGCCTTGATGTCGAGATCCCAGCCCTGCGCCCGCAGGAACGCCAGGTCGGCCAGGGTCGCCTTGGAGCCCGGCAGGACCACGAGGTCGGCGGTCCCGGGGAGCGCCTCCCCGGGCCGCACGAAGTCGACCGCCACGTCCGGTTCGGCGATCAGCGGGTCGAGATCGTCGAAGTTGGCGATGCGCGAGACGAACGGTACCGCGATCCGGATCGCGCTGCCGCCCGATACGGACCCGGCGCGGTCAATCGCCAACGCGTCCTCCGCGGGCAGGCGCCGGGCGGCGGGAAAATAGGGTACCACGCCGAAGCACTCGAGACCGGTCTTCCGGCCTATCGCCTCGAGCCCGCCATCGAACAGGGAGACCTCGCCGCGGAACTTGTTGATGATGGTGCCGGCCAGGCGCGCCCGCTCGGCCTCGCTCAGCAGGAGGTGCGTGCCGACGATGCTGGCGATCACGCCGCCGCGGTCGATGTCGCCGATCAGCACGACCGGGACTTGCGCGGCCTCGGCGAAGCCCATGTTGGCGATGTCACCGTCGCGCAGGTTGACCTCCGCGGGGCTGCCCGCACCCTCGACCAAGATCAGGTCCGCCCCCTCGCTGAGGCGCTGAAAGCTCTCCAGGACGCTGGGCAGCAACTCGCGCCTGAGGTTCTGGTATTCGCGCGCCTGTGCGTTGCCTCGGACGCGCCCTTGCACGATGACCTGGGCACCGACATCGCACTGCGGCTTCAGCAACACGGGGTTCATGTCGACCGAGGGTGCCAGCCCGCAAGCGCGCGCCTGCAGCGCCTGGGCGCGGCCGATCTCGCCGCCGTCGGCGGTGACCGCGGCGTTGTTGGACATGTTCTGCGGCTTGAAGGGGCGCACCTTCAGGCCGCGCCGCGAATAGGCCCGGCCGAGCCCGGCGGCGAGCAGCGACTTGCCGACGTCCGAGCCGGTGCCCTGCAGCATGATGGCGGCGGCCGTGCTCAAAACTCGATGCCCTTCTGGGCCTTCACGCCCTGCTCCCGGAAGGGATGCTTGACCAGCGTCATCTCGGTCACCAAGTCGGCGGCCTCGACCAGTTCCGGCTTCGCGTTGCGTCCCGTCACCACGACATGCAGGTCCGCCGGCCGGTCGCGCAGGAAGGTCACGACCTCGGCCAGCGGCAGGTAGCCGTAACGCAGCACGATGCTGAGCTCGTCGAGCACGATCAAATCGTACTTGGGCGGCGCGGCACGACAGGCCTCGATCATCGCCTTCGAGGCCTCCCAGGCCGCCTCGGCCGCGCGGATGTCGCGCGCGCGGTCCTGGGTGTCCCAGGTGAAGCCCTCGCCCATGGTGCGGATCTCGACCTGCTCGGGAAAGCGTTCCAGCACGACGCGCTCGCCGGTCTGCCACTTGCCCTTGACGAACTGCACGACGCCAACCTTCATGCCGTTGCCGAGCGCGCGCACGGCGAGGCCGAAGGCGGCGGTCGACTTGCCCTTGCCCTTGCCGGTGTGGACGATCAGCAGGCCCTTCTCCTTGGTCTTGTCGGCCAGCATCTTCTCGCGCGCCGCCTTGCGCTTGCGCGCCTTCTCGTTGGCCCGCCGGTTGACGTCCGCTTCGCTCGGCTTCTCGGTCATCGGACCTCCTCCAGCGTCATCCCGGTCAGTTCCTCCAGCCGGGCATGCGCCGAGTTGGAGCGCGGCCGCCAGAGGGCGCGCTCCTGGGCTTCGGTCAGGCGCTCGGCCATCTCCTTGAGCGCCGCCGGGTTGTTGTCCTTCAGGAAGTCCCGCACCTTCGGGTCCTCCAGATAAGCCTCGAAGACGGCGTCGAAGTGATGGTCGGCGACGGCATGGGCCGTGGCCGCGAAGGCGAAGAGGTAATCCACCGTGGCCGCCATCTCGAAAGCGCCCTTGTAGCCGTGGCGCATGACGCCGGCGACCCATTTCGGATTGACCACGCGGGCGCGCACGACGCGGGCGACCTCCTCCTCCAGCGAGCGCACCTTGGGGCTTTCCGGCCGCGAATGGTCGTTGTGGTAGACCGCCGGCTGACTGCCTGAGAGGTGGCGCACCGCGGCGGTCAGGCCGCCCTCGAACTGATAATAGTCGTCGGAATCCAAGAGGTCGTGCTCGCGGTTGTCCTGGTTGTGGACCACGCCGTCGATGCCGGAGAGCCGCTGTTCGAAGAGGCCGTGCTCGGCCGCGCCCGCGGCGCCGGACCCATAGGCATAGCCGCCCCACGCAAGATAGGCGCGCGCCAGGTCCGCGTCGCCCTGCCAGCCGCGCTCGTCGATCAGGGCCTGAAGTCCCGCGCCGTAGGCCCCCGGCTTGGAACCGAACACCCGGAAGCCAGCGCGGCGCCGGGCCGCCGTCTCGTCCAGGCCGCCGGCCCGGAGCGCCGCCGTATCGGCGCGCACGCGGGCGGCTAGGGGGTTGCCGCCTTCCGGCTCGTCGAGCCCGGCCACGGCGCGAACCGCCGAATCGAAGAGATCGATCTGGGCCGGAAAGGCGTCGCGGAAGAAGCCCGAGATCCTGAGCGTCACGTCGACCCGCGGCCGGTCGAGCACCGAGAGCGGCAGGATCTCGAAGCCGGTCACCCGGCGCGAGGTGACCTCCCAGGTCGGTTGCACGCCCATCAGCGCCAGGGCCTGGGCGATGTCGTCGCCGCCGGTGCGCATGTTGGCCGTGCCCCAGGCCGAGAGCGCCAGCCGGCGCGGCCAGGCGCCCTGTTCCTGGCGATAGCGCTCGATCAGCAGCGCGGCCGACTTCCAGCCCAGGTGCCAGGCGGCCGGCGTCGGCACGACGCGGGTGTCGAGCGAATAGAAGTTGCGCCCCGTGGGCAGGACGTCGGGTCGGCCGCGGGTCGGCGCGCCCGAGGGTCCGGGCGCCAAGAAGCGGCCGTCGAGTCCGGTCAGCAAGCCCCCGATCTCGGCCGGGCCGCAGGCCAGCACCGCCGGGCGCAGCTCGCGGTCGACATAGTCCAGAACCGCCTGCGTCGCGGTCCACGCGGCCTTGGCCTCGCGGTCCCCGGCGACCAGACCGCAGGCCATCAGCTCAAGCCGCTCTACCGTGTCGCCCTGGCTGCGCCACGGTCCGGGCCCCTCGAGCGCGGCCGGACGCGGCCCCTGCCAGGACGCTGCCATCTCGCAGTCGAGCGGATCGAACCCCTCGAAACCCAGGTCGACCGAAAGCGCGCGCAGCAGCGAGGCGCCGCCGCCCGTGCCGTCGCCGCGCGGCAGACGGACGAGCGCGACCAGCAGGTCGGCGAGCAGGTCTCCCTGAGGCGAGACGCCGAAGACGTGCAGGCCGTCGCGAATCTGCATCTCCTTCAGCTCGCAGAGATAGTTGTCGAGCTTGGCGAGAGCGGTATCCGCCGGGTCGTCGCGCGCGATGCCGCAGTCCTTGTCCAGGCCGATCCGCGCCGAGAGCTCCAAGATCTCGCCACGCAGCACCATGAGGCGCCGCGGGTCGACGCCCGCGGCCTCGTAGTACTCGTCGACCAGCCGCTCCAGCTCGGCCAAAGGACCATAGGACTCGGCGCGGGTCAGGGGCGGCGTCAGGTGGTCGACAATGACCGCCTGGGCGCGGCGCTTGGCTTGGGTGCCCTCGCCCGGGTCGTTGACGATGAATGGATAGAGGTGCGGCAAGGGACCGAGCGCAGCCTCCGGATAGCAGGTATGCGACAGGCCGAGCGCCTTGCCGGGCAGCCATTCCAGATTGCCGTGCTTGCCCATGTGGACCACGGCCTGCGCCCGAAAGGTCTCGCGCAGCCAGGCATAGAACGCAAGGTAGCCGTGCGGCGGTACCAGGTCCGGGTCGTGGTAGCTCGCCTGCGGGTCGATGTTGTAGCCGCGCGCCGGCTGGAGTCCGACCACGACGTTGGCACACCGGAAGGCGGCCACCGCGAAGGCCCCGCAGTCCGTCTCGCCCGGCAGGAAGAAGGAATCGCGTTCGGGCGGTCCCCAGCGCGCCAGCACCTGCGCCTGCACGCTCGGCGCTAGCGCGGCGAAGAACATCTGATAGTCGGCGAAGGACAGCCTCTCGCGGATCTCGCGGAAGGCGATGGCCGCGTTGGTCGGCCCGGCGGCGAGGCGCGCGATCAGCGCGTTGCCGTCGGCGGGCAGGTCTTCGGTTCGGTAGCCCGCGGCCTCCAACGCGCGCAGCACCTCCATCGTCCCCGCCGGCGTGTCGAGCCCCACGCCGTTGCCGATGCGCCCGTCGCGGTTGGGGTAGTTGGCGAGCACGAGCGCGACACGGCGCTCGGCGGGCGGCGTCCGCGCGAGATCGAGCCAGCTCGCGGCGAGCGCGGCCACGAAGTCTATGCGGTCGGGCACCGGGGCGTAGGCGACCACCGGGCACTGGGTCGCGGCGTCAAAGCGGGCCTCGGACTTGAAGGAGACGGCGCGGGTCAGCACGCGCCCGTCGACCTCGGGCAGGGCCACGTTCATGGCGATGTCGCGCGCCGAGAGGCCCTGGCTACCTTCGGCCCAGGCGTCCTCGGTACCACCCGAGAAGACGACTTGCAGGACCAGCCCGCAGACCGAATCGAAGGGCGTCTCCCGGCGCTGGGCGCCGGGGCTGGAGACGGCGAAGCCCGTTGCGTTCAGCACGATCCCGGCGCCGGCCTCGGCGAGCAGACGGGCGACGGTGCCGGCCGAGACCGGTTCCTTCAGGCTGGCGCAGAATATGGGCAAAGGATTGACTCCGCGCGCGGCCAGCGCGGCGATCAGTCCGTCGACCGGCGCCAGGTTGTTGGCCTGGAGCAGCGCCCGGTAGAACACGACCGCGGCCACGGGGGCGCCTTCGCGCCAGTCCTTTCGCAGGTCCTCCAGCGTGAGCCGGTTCCGGCCGGGCCAGTAGAGCCCGGCGCGCAGCAGGGGCTTGGGCTCTATCCAGGGCTCTACGCGACCGATCAGCCCGGCGGCGTAGGCCAGGAGGTTGCGCGCGTTCTCCGGTCCGCCATGAACGCAGTACTGCCACAGGCGATGGCAGGCCTCTTGGGGCAGGGTACTCTGCGCGGCCAGTTCCGCGTCGGGCTGGTCGTCGCCCGGCAGCAGGGCGAGCGGGATGCCCCGCTCGGCGCAAACCGCGCGCAGCTGCTCGACGCCGTAGGGCCAATAGCCAGTGCCGCCCAACAGGCGCACGACGACCAGTCTGGCCTCGGCTACCACGGCTTCGGCATAGATGTCGACCGAGAGGTTGTGGCCAAGCTGCATCAGGTTGGCCAACCGCAGGCTCGGGAAGTCTTCTCCAAACGCGCCGCGCGCCGCCGCTAGGTTGGCGAGCTCGGTATCGGCGGCGGAGAGCACGACGATGTCGCCCGGGGTCTGCCCCAGGTCCACGGCCTCCGAGCCGTCGGCGATCGCACCGGCCTGGGCTTGCAGAAGGTGCATGGGCTACCCCGCCAGGGCCGCGCGGACGGCGGCCTCGTCCAGGCCGGCCTGGCCGATCACCACGAGCCGGGTCGCGCGCGTCTCGTCCGGCCGCCAGTCGCGGTCGTAGTGGTGCTGCAGGCGCCCGCCGACGCCCTGGACGACCAGGCGCATGGCCTTGCCCGCCACGGCGGCGAAACCCTTGATCCGCAAGATGTCGTGCGCCGCGATCGCGGGCGCCAAGCGCGCGAGCAGGACTTCGGGCGTGGCGACCTCGCCGAGCGCGACGGCGAAGCTGGTGAAATCGTCGTGGTCGTGCGGCTCGCCGTCGTCGTGGTGCGAAGGCCGGGACTCGAGATCGTCCTCGGCGGCTGCGTCCAGGCCGAGCAGCACCCCCGCCTCTATCGCCCCGTGCGCGGCGTGCAGCACCTTGACCGCCGGACGCAAATGCGGCGCGACCGCCGCGTTCACCCGGCCGAGTTCCTCCCGGCCCAGTAGGTCGGTTTTGTTGATCACCACCAGGTCGGCCGAGCCCAGCTGCTCCTCGAACAGCTCCTCCAGCGGCGTCTCGTGATCGAGCGATTCATCGGCCCGGCGCTGCGCCTCCACCGCCCCCGGGTCGCCGGCGAAAAGGCCCGCGGCCACGGCCGGGCCGTCGATCATGGTGATCACGCCGTCGACCGTGACCCGGGTGCGGATCTCCGGCCAGCTGAAGGCCTTGACCAGCGGCTTGGGCAGCGCCAGGCCCGAGGTCTCGATGACGATGTGATCGGGCGGCTCGGGCCGGTCCAGCAGCGCCTCGATGGTCGGGATGAAGTCGTCGGCCACGGTGCAGCAGAGGCATCCGTTGGCGAGCTCCACCACGTCGTCCTCGCCGCACGCGCCGAAGCCGCAGCCCTTGAGGATCTCGCCGTCGACGCCGAGGTCGCCGAACTCGTTGATGATCAGCGCCAGGCGCCGGCCGTTGGCGGTGGCCAGCAGGTGGCGGATGCTCGAGGTCTTGCCGGCGCCGAGGAAGCCGGTGATCACGGTCGCGGGGATCTTTCCGTTCAGGGCCATAGAGGGCTCCGTCAAGCAGGCGTTTTGAGGGCGAGCGGCAGGCCGGCCGTCATGAACAGGACCGACTGTGCGGCAGTTGCGATCGCCTGGTGCAGGCGTCCGGCATGGTCGACGAAAGCCCGGGTCAGCGCGCCTTCCGGCACGATGCCCAGGCCGACTTCGTTGGACACGAAGACGACCGGACCCGCAAGGCCCGGCAGGGCCGCGACAAGACTCTGGGTTTCCGTTTCGACGTCACGGTCTGCGCCCAGCAGGTTGGAGAGCCACAGGGTCAGGCAATCGACCAGCACCGCGCCGTCGGACCTGGCCGCGCCACGAAGCGCGCCGACTAGGTCGAGTGGCTCCTCGAGGGTCTGCCAGCGTGCGCCGCGCCGCGCTTGGTGCCGGCGGATCCGCTCGGCCATCTCATGGTCGCCCGCCTCGGCGGTCGCGATGTAGACGCAAGCGCCCGGCTGGCCCTCGACCAGCGCCTCGGCATGGCGGCTCTTGCCCGAACGGGCGCCGCCGAGCATCAGGGTCACGGGGGGCAGGGCGTTCATGGCGTGGTTCCGCCGGCCGGCAGCGGTCGGTCGGGTACGAGACCGCCGGCCAGCGTCTCGCCCGGCACCTCGACCCGCTCGGCTGGAAGCAGTAGGCGCCAGTTCTGGTCGATCGCCACGACGCGCAGCAGATAGTCCTTGCCGACGGTCCGCCGGCCGGCCAGTTCCGCGCCGGCGTAGCGGCGCAGGAGCGCCGCCAATATCTCGCCGCTGCTCGCGGTCTCCGGCCCGACCAGGACGGTCAGGGCCCGGGCAGCGACCGGCGTGCCGTTGCCCGGGATCGCCACCGGTCGCCGGCCACTACCGTCGACCAGATAGAGCGCGTCGGGCAGAGCGCCGGTGAACAGGGCGGCAACCCGCAGCATGCGCCCGAAGTCGCCGCCACGGTTGTCGCGCAAGTCGAGCACGAGACCTTGGCCGAGTTGCAGGTCGGCCAGGGCGGCGCGCAGCTCCCACTCGACCTTGCGGCCGAACCGCTCGAGGGCAACGACCGTCCGCCCGTCGCTCGCCTGCGTATGGCCCCCGAGCGACGCGCGCGTCGTGACCCAGCGGATCGTGTCCGTGTCGGGATGATCCCGCCGCTGGAGACGCGCCCGCCCGTCGCCCCCGGCGACGATCCGCCGGGCCGCGCAGAGTAGGTCCGTACCGCAACGGCCGAGTGCTTCGGCCGTCACTCCCTCGGTTGCCGGACCATGGGCTTCCACTGCTTCCAGCAAGCGCGCGACAGCGCCCTCACCCGCGGCGACCGCGGGTGCGACGAGCACGACTGCCGCCGCGGCGGAAAGCCTAGTGGCAGTACCCGATTGCGCCCACCATGGTGGCACCCCAAGGCTCCTCGCCGACACCGTCGATCATCTTGACGACCTTGCGCGCGCGGGTATCGATCACCGCAACCTTCCCGGCCTCGCTGAGCGCAACATAAAGCTTCCTGCCGTCGGGCGTGGTGACACCGGTCTCCGGCGTGCCGGGCAGGGCGATTTCACCGGCGTTTTTCATGCCGACCAGGTCGAGCAGCACAGCCTTGTCCTCGCCGCGGCTGATGACGAAGGCCGTGGAGTCGAACCAGCCGGTATTGACCCCGGTCATATCGGCTCCGCCCGGCAGGGTCGCCACGACCTCGAGCGAGGCGGTCGAGATGATCGAGACGCTGCGCTCGCCGTTGTTGGGCACCAGCATGAAGCGGCCGTCGGCGGTGCCGTAGGCCCGCCACGGCAACTCGCCCAGCTGGATGTCCTTCACCTTGCTTTGGCGTTGCAGGTCGATCACCGCCAGGGTGTTGCCCTCGCCGTGGGCTGCGAAGCCGAGACGTCCGTCGGCCGTGCCGGTCACGCTGACGATGCCCTGGAACTCCGCCGAAGCATCGTGTCCGGAGGCGGCGAGCGGGGTCGGCTCGGCCACGGAGATTTCGTTCACGACCCCGGCCTTCGCGACGTCGACCACACTGATGTGGTCGGCGCCCAGGTTGGCGACGTAGATCAGCGTTCCGTCCGGGCTGAAGGTCAGGTTGTGCGGCTCGATCAGGCCCGTGACCCGGGCGATTTCACGGACCTCGGCGAGCGACACCAGCGAAACGGTGCCGGCGCCGATGTTGCCGACTGCGAGCAGCGCGCCGTCCGGGCTCAGCGCCATGTGCTCGGGTGTGTCGCCGAGCTTGATCGTAGCTTCGACGGCGAGCGTCTTAAGGTTGACGACCGAGATGGTGTCGTCCTCGGTGTTGCTGGCGACGAGCTTGGCCAGGGTTTCGGCAACGACCACCTGGTGCGGCACCTTGCCGACCGGCACACGGACCACGACCTCGTCCTTGACCGTGTCGATGATCGCGACGTCCGCCGAGGCACGGTTCGGCACGTAGACGTAACGCCCGACATCTTCTAGCGCCGTAGCCCCGCCGGACCAGCCGGCCACGACCGCCGCCACGGCGGCCGGCAGAGCAAATGACAACCTGCGTAGAATGGACCTGAAACACGACATGGGCAGCCCTCCCGTTTCAAACACATGACCCATGCCATTGCGAAACGGGAGAGACATGCCTGGAAGCGGCATGCAAGTGCCCCCTTTCCGCCGGTTCGCCCCGCCCGACGGCTTCACAAAGGCGCGTGCAACGGCAGGTCTCCTGACTTGCGGATCCCGGCTTCGCGCCCTGCCTTCCCGGTTACCCAGTGGCTCCTACGGCGGCGCGGGCCATCCGCTCACAGTTGCGGGGGCAGTCAGGGCCTTGGCGCCTAGGCACCGCACCCTGTTCCCTATTGTTCCCCGAAGGAAACCGTTGCGTAGCAGAGACTAAGACAGATTCGCAGCGGAATACAGGCAAATCGCGCCGCCTTGCGAATACGTGACTGGGTGCGATCGGCACTGCCCGCAGTGGGGCGTGAGTCGGCGGGCTTCCGCGCAGGACCGGCCGGTCAGTCCCCGAGAACCTCTCGGACCATCCGTTCCAGGCGCGGCACGTCGCGGACGACCAGCGAACCGTGGCGACGCTCCACGAGCCCCTGCCGGGACAGCTCGGTCAGTTCGCGGGTCACGGCTTCCCGGTGCGTCGAGATCCGGCTGGCAATATCCGCGTGCGTCGGAGACGGCACGATCACCGCTGTCACATCGTCGACCATATGGTCGTGCGCCAAGCGAAGCAGTTCGGCGTGAATCCGGTTCTTGACCGCAAGCGTGCTGAACTCGAACACCCGTTCGCTCAGGGCCCTGACCTGCCGGGTCAGCTGCTTCAACATGATGGCGTTTGCGCTGGGATGGTTTTCCAGGACCTCCCAGAAACAGGATGCCGGCATGGCGGCAACATAGGACGGTACGAGAGCCTCGATGGTCGCGCAGCGCGGCTCGCCGTCGATCGCGGCATACTCGCCGAACACGTCGCCGGCCGGAATATCCCGAAAGGTCACCTCCTTGCCCTCGAGGGAGTAAGTGATGGCGCGCACCTCGCCCTCCACGACGAAGTAGACGTCGCGGGTCTCGTCATGAAAATGGATGATTTGCTCGTGCGCCTGATAGTGCCGCCAGCTGCAACGTTTGGCCAGAGCCTCGAGATCGGCCTCGCGCAGACCGTGCAACAGTCCGATGCCTTGTAGAGAGTTCGCGGCTACCAGCATCCCGCACCCCTCCCTTATTCACTTCCTTCGCCGGACGCTAGAGTACGTCGCAATGCGGAAATCTTAAAACCACAATATTTCTATGGTTATGATTGATGCTCCTGGATCGTCAGCCATGGCCCCTGAATTTTGCGTCGCCTCGGATGGCCGGACCCGCCGCCAGGTTGCCGCGGCGCTGCCTTGGCCCATAGGCAGTGCGCTCAACCCTCTTCGAGAAGGCCCCGCGCCTCGCCCAGTGCCGGGGACTCCTTCGTGCCGGGCGCGGCGCGCAAGGCCGGGGCGAGCGGCGCCGGCAGGGCCGGCAGGGTGGCGTCGCCGCAGGAAAGCCTGGCGGCGAAGAGGCCGCGCGCCCGGAACTGCGGGTCCTTGAGCGCTGCCTCGAGCGGGCGGACCAAGGCGCAGCAGGTATCCTTTCCCGCGAACAGGACCTGCCAGTGGCCCGCCGGCTGCGCCGCGATGATCTCCGCGACGGCGCGTTTCGTCGCGTCGGGATTCTTGGTGTCGTCGCGTAGCGACTCGGGCAGGCCGATCAGGTGGCAGAAGGTTTCCCAGAACTTTTGCTCCAGCGGCGCGGCGGCAAGGAAACGGCCGTCGGCGGTGCGGTAGATCTGGTAGCGCGGCGAGCCGCCGGTCAAGAGCTCGCCACCCGGCCGGGGCGGCCCCGCGTCGGCGGCGAGCTGCGCCTGCGCCCAGAACTGCCAGGCGAAGAGGTTGTCGCACATGGCGACATCGAGATAGCAGCCTTCGCCGGTCGCCTCGGCCCGGCGCAGCGCCAGCAGGATGTCGATCACCGCCGGCAGGCTGCCGCCGCCGATGTCGGCGATCAGGCCCGGCGGCACGACCGGCGCGCCGTCGGCTCCGGCGGCGAGCGCCAAGAGGCCGGTCCGGGCGAGATAGTTGAGGTCGTGGCCGGCCTCGAGCGCCCGCGGTCCGTCCTGGCCATAGCCGGTGATCGAGCAATAGACCAGGGCCGGGTTGACCTCGCTGAGCGCCGCCCAGCCGAGGCCGAGGCGGTCCATGACGCCGGGCCGAAACTGCTCGACCAGCACCTGGGTTTCGGCGACCAGAGACCGAAGGCGTCGAACGTTCTCAGGTGCCTTCAGGTCGAGCGCCAGGCTACGTTTGCCACGGTTGAGCAGCGCGAAGCTCAGGCTCTCGGCGCCCGCCTTGGGCGGGTAGCCACGCATCTCGTCGCCTTCGCCCGGCCGCTCGATTTTGATGACCTCGGCGCCGGCTTCGGCGAGCAGCAGGGTCGCCAGCGGGCCCGGCAGCAAGGTCGAGAAGTCGAGCACACGCACGCCTTCCAGCGGCCGTGCGGCCCGGCGACTCCCTCGATTGGCGGCGGCAGAGCTGGGCACGGAAAGAGCCTCCCGGCATCGCTTCGCGGCCACGGCCGCGGGGCACCGGGCATCTTACGGCTCGCGGGCCGGTGTGCGCCAGAGAGGATCGGCTCGGCGGTCTTTCGGATGCGTTCGGATCTTGGCCCGGGTCAATGCTTTTCTTGGGGCTTTGGCACGATTTGTTAGCTGATTTCGAGTACAGTTGGATCCACCCCACATACAGGGGGCGAGGTGCCGCCAATGCTGTTGCGCATGACGAGATGGCCGAGTTCGTCGGCCGCGCCCTGCTGGATCATGGCGCTGGTCCTTGGCCTTGCCCATGTCGCCACAGCGTGGGCGCAGACGATCCAGAACCCGAGGCGAATCGCCGAGGGGCCGGCTGGGCAGCTATTGGTCTCCGACCGATCCGGATCCATCGTCGCGGTAGACCGCAGCAGCCTGCAGCCGCTTTGGAGCTTTCAGCTGCCGGCGGAGGGCGCCCCCTTCGGGTTGGCGACGTCGAACCGGCTGGTCTTCGTGGGCAACACCGGGACCGGGAATGTCGAGGTCTATCGGCTCACGGGGGCCCGGGGCGGGAGCAAGACACTCCGTTTCGCCTACAATCTCGGCGACTCTTCCCCAGGTGAGACGGGCACCATCCAAAACCCGATCAGCATAGATACGGACCGCAAAGAGAAGCTCGTCTTCGTTCTCGACGGCTCGGCGAAGAAGGTCAAGGTCTTCGAACAGAAGGGCGCGTTCCTTTACGACTTTGCCCCCGTGGACCAGGACGGTGTACTGCTCAGCCCGGTATCGCTGGAGGTGGACGAGTTGCGCGGAGAGGTGCTGGTTGCCGACTATGGCGACCCCAGCGGCGGCTTCGCTGCGAACGCGCCGGCGCGAATTCTCATCTATGGCTACGACGGCACACTGCTCGACCAGATCGACGGCAGCGGCTTCCTTGGAAGCAACTTCGTCTTCAGGCGGGTGCAGGGCATGGCGGCCAGCGCGGACGGCCGGATCTTCGCGGCCGATCCCCTGGGCAGCCGGATTCTCGTCTTCGATCGGAGCAACGGCGAGCTCAAGGACGCTCTGGGTACCCAGGGCTCGGAGCCGGGACAGCTCATGATCCCGACGGATGTCCTTCTCGACCAGGACAGCGGCGATCTGTTCATCGTCAACAACCGGGGCGGCCGCAGGGTCGAAGTCATACGGGGCGCGGGAGGATCACGATGATGGGAACCAGATGGGTCGCCGCCATCTCGCCGCTCGCGTGCGCTTGGCTTTTGCTTTTGCCGCCGGCCGCCCAGGCGCAGGTCGGTGGCATGACCTGCATCGAATGCCACGGCGCTCCTCTCGCCGGGGGCTTTCACGGCGGCTTCAGGAACCTGGTCGGCCTGACGGACGCCGAGATGGAGATCGTTTGCCTCAGCTGCCACGACGGCAGCTACACGAACCCGCAGGGCGTCCCGGCGCCCGAGGCCGCCGTTCACCAGAACAAGAACCCCGGCGCGGGTCGTGACGAATACGGGGACTTCAAGGCCAGCTGCCTCGACTGCCACAACAATCACTCTCCCGTGCTCGCCGGCGACGGGACCACGAGCGTCGTCACGATCAGCCCCACGCCCGACCCGGCCGTCGACGAGGCGCACGACGTGCAACCCACGACCGAGACCTTCTTGCTCGACGAGAGCTCGATCATTCTCTCCGTCGCGCACCCCATCGAGATCGTCGACGACACTGGCAGCGTCACCTTTGTCGAGGGTGTCGACTATCAGATCGAGACCGTTAACGGCGATCCGAGGAGAGTCAGGATCCTGCCTGGCGGCGCGATCAGGGCCGTGGCACCGCTCACGGTGTTCGCCCATGATTACGAGTTCGCGGCCAACCAGCAGCTGCTTGGCCGCGAGGTCGTCGAGCGGAACTCGACCGACGGACTGGCCCGCATCCGCAGGCCGATCATCGTCGACCCCAACGGCGACGACAATGGTTCGGGCAACCAACGCTTCGAGGACGATTTCCAGAGCGGTTGGGCCTGCAGCAACGGCATCCCGGACGACCCGGCCTGCCTTGCAGACGACGTCCGAGAGCTGGTCTTCCACGACCAAGTCACCGAGAACGGGACGAATTGGGTGCCGACGATCGTGAGCTTCAACCCGGCCGTAACCACTGGTCCCCGCAACGGCGCCTGTAATTCCTGCCACACCCGGACCAACCACCACCGGCGCAACGACCTGGGCGAGTTCGGCGGCGGCGACGACCACAACCACAATGTCGCCAGGCCGTGCGACGACTGCCACAACCACAAGGACGGCTGGGTGAACAAGGGCGGCTAACGCACGCCGCGGCATCGTGCCCTGAGATCCCTGAACGCCGCGGGCTGAAGACCCGGCCCGTCGGCGCTGGGTTCGGGTGGCCGGTTGCGACGCCGCATCCGGGCTCGGTTTTTGACTTAAGTCAAAGCGAGATCCGGTGCGGCCATTTAGATAAAGGTGGTGGGGCCAATCGAGAGGCAGTGTTTCGGTTGGAGATGTGGAAAATTAAGACATATATGGGCAAGGTGGGCCCGCAGCGGCCAGGCAAGTGGGGCCGCTCTTGCCGAATCGAGTAAGGGAGTCGTTGTAGTGATGCGGTTGCTGCAAATCCTCGGATCGAATGCCAGCCGGCGGACCTTGGCTGTTGCCGGTGTCCTCTTTCTCGCGCTGGTTGGCTGCGCCACTCGGGATGAACCGCCGGAAACCGTGGACGTATCAGAACTCGTGTGGCCCCGGCCACCCGAGCAGCCTCGCGTTAAGTTCCTCAACAGCTTTAGTTTTCGAGCTGACGTGCAACCCGACCTAGGGACAGAACAGCTGCTGGGCGCCCTGCTGGGCGCACGAGAGGACCGGGGTGAGCGGCTGAAGAAACCCTACGGTGTTCACGCGGACAAGGATGGACGGATTTACGTCGCCGACACCGGCTGGGGCAAGGTCGTGGTCTTTGACCCTGTCAACGAGAAGTTCTCCTTCTGGGGCACCGAAGGGAAGGGACAGCTGACCAAGCCGGCCGGCATTACCTCGGACAGCAACGGTAGGGTTTACGTCACGGACGTATGGGACAAGCGGCTGATCGTGTATGGCCCGGACGGCGGTTTTCTCTCCGCCATGGGCCGGAAAGGAGAGCTCGAGTCGCCCGTGGGCGTTGCCATCGACGAGAGCCTGGGGCGGATATACGTCGTCGATTCCAAGAAGCACAGCATCGCCGTCTTCGACATGAGCGGCACCATGGTCGCGACCATCGGAGAGCGGGGTAAGGACCCCGGCCAGTTCAACTTCCCCACCAACCTTGCCTTGGACCGGAACGGGAAGCTCTACGTGATGGACACCATGAACTTCCGGGTTCAGGTGCTCGAATCCGACGGCAGCGTCGTGAACACATTCGGGGAGGTTGGCGACGGCCTGGGGCAGTTCGCACGCCCCAAGGGGATCGCGGTCGATTCCGAGGGGCACATCTACGTGGTGGATGCGGCCTTCAACAACTTCCAGATCTTCGATTCCGAAGGCCGGCTCTTGCTCTTCGTCGGCTCGATCGGCCACAATCCCGGCCAGTTCTGGCTGCCGGCCGGAGCCTACATCGACGGACAGGACCGGATCTACGTGGCCGACCAGTACAACTTCCGGATACAGGTGTTCCAGTACCTTGGGGAAGACGAAGCCGCAACGGCCCCGGCGGATTCCGAGGCGGCCGCGGCACCGGAGCAGCAATGACGTGGCGCTCGTCCTGCACATAGCCCATACCGGCTCGCCGCGGTCATAGATGATCCGGACTCCGAAAGATCCGGATCGAACGTTGCGGCGAACAACAACGGCCCGCAGCCGATTTGGAGCTTCCGGTTGCCGGCGCAAAGGCCCGCGGACTCTCCGGCACTCGACTAGAGACCGTGGATTTTGTATGGTTTATCGAGACCTTGGAGCGAAATAGCGATCCCGTTGTGACAAAACTGCTTCGAAATGGAGGGCCAATGAACCGTGGGGCCGAGTGGCTTGCCCGCCATACGGCAGGGTCTCGGCGTCGCGTATGGCGGCGGGTCGTGAACGCCGCGCGGCCCGAGCTTTCGCGTTGCGGCCGGCTGACCGTCATCGGGCTCTGTCTCATAATCATGGCGCCGGACCGGCCATCCCGAGCGGCCAGCGCGGAGGACCTGGGGCAACCGACAACGACTGCCCTGCTCGATAGCGATAGCCAAGCCACGCAGACCAAGATACAGCAGACCCGCCACGACCTGTCGTTTGAAGGCGAGCCATCCTGCAGCTATTGCCACTTGGCCCAGGAGCCCCCAGAGCCCGTCAAGCCGCAATGGGACGGCCGGGAAGGCGCCGCCACCTACCCCACCTACAGCGAGGCCGACCTGGAACACGTGACGGAATGGCAGCCGCAGGGGGTTTCGCTGGTCTGCCTGTCGTGCCACGACGGCACCCTCGGCCCCGACCGGGTCGTCGACACCGCCACAGGCGCTCTTGGTTGGAACCCGATACGCGCTGTGATCGGCACGCTTTTCGCGAGCGACCATCCGATATCGGTGGCTTATGCTCGTGCGGGACCCGGCGGTTTCAATGCGGTTCACCGCGGGCGTGTGCGCTCCCTGCCGCTATACGGGGACGGTCAGCGGCTCGAATGCGCATCATGCCACAACGCCCATTTCGAAACCTTCGGTGTCTTCCTGCGGGCCGCCGCGGCGCAAGGCACGTTGTGCAGGACCTGCCACATCAAATAGGGACCGCGACCCGTCCCGCTCGTCACTCGGTCATCCCCTCGGGGGGCAGCTCGAGACATAACGAGCCCGGGATCGGGGTCTTGTGCCAAGGCTCGAAGATGATGACCCGTTTTCCCGAGCGTATTGGAACGCCCGGGGCGCTGGCGGCGCTTGTCCGATGACCCCACAGCCGAGGCGAGCCTCTGGGTCATCGTCAATCGGTGAGCTTTGGTAGTGCGGCGGGTTGTTGTGCTTGGGGGGCGTTTGCCGTGCCGCGGCCGACGCGGTTCGAACCGGTACGGGCTGTGCAGGGCCTGCGAGGGCCCTGCTCGCTCCATGTGATCGGCGCCTCGACGTGAAGAGGGACGGGGCGGGTCCGCAAGAGACCGGTTGGACGGCCGAGCGGCGGTCCTGAATCGCGTGGCGAACCCCACCCAGAAAAAGAAAAGGGGAAAGGAAGTTTTCACTCCCTTTCCCCCCAAAGGCGGGTTCAGACGTTACGACGATATCACGCTATTGTCGTGACGCCGTTCTCGACTCTACCGGCGAGCCATAAGATCGTCGTGCTCGTCATCGTCGTCATCGTCGTCGTAGTCGTCATCGTCGTCGTAGTCGTCATCGTCGTCGTAGTCATCGAGCATCTCGAGGTAGGCACCGATCTGGTCGATGTCGGAATACGGCAGACACCCGAGGAACATCATCGGATCCTCGTCGTAGATCGCATCCGCGATCTCCTCGGCATCTTCGCCGCGGACGTCCTCGTCGACGAAACCGCCGCTGGCGTCGATCCCGTGGCACCCGGCACAGGCGGTGACGTAGCGCTTCATGCCCGATACCGGCTGAGAGTTGAGGTATTCCGAGATCTCGAAGATCTGCTCGTCGGACAACTTCCCCTTGAGGGACATCATCTCGGGCACGCCGAACGGGAAGGGGCTCTCGGCCTCGTCCTCGTCGTCCTCGTGGCCACCGTATTTGTCCTCGGGGTGTTCGTCGTCCTCCTCCTCGTCGATCGCACCAGGATTGCCGTAGATCGCCGCGACGATCGAGCAGGTCCTGGCCCCGGGCACCTTCCTGAAAGGCGCCGGATCGTCGGTGAACGGGTCGCCGTGACAGGACGCACAGTTGACAACGTAGAGCTCTTCGCCACCGGTGACCGGCTCCTGGCCCTGACCCGACAGCTTCACCGGCACCGTTCCCTCGTCGGGATCGTTGCTGACGATGTCGAGCTGGCCTTCATCGGGCGGCGGTGCCTCCGCGACGGGCGTGTAGCTCAGCACCACGTCCACCGAGACGCCGGGATCGATCGGGCCCGGCAGCCCAGGCGCCGACACGATCGCGAAGGTGGTGCTGCCCGTCAGGTTGAGCGCGGTGACCTCGAGCACGGCGGTGCCGGCGTTCTTGACGGTAACCGTCCGCTCCTCGGTATCAGCGATGTAGACCATGCCGAAATCGACGAGCAAGGGCGCCACGTCGATATCCGCCATGCCCGCAGTGATCGTGGCCGTGGCCGTGGCCGTATCGCTCAACATGCCGTCGCTCACCGTCAAGGTGACGGTGAAGGTTCCGGCGGCCATGTAGGCATAGCTCGGGCTGACGCCCGTTCCGGTGCCGACGCCATCGCCGAAGTCCCACGCGTAGGTGAGCATATCGCCGTCAGGATCCGACGAGCCCGACCCGCTGAAGGTCACCGCGACCCCGACGGTCCCGCTGTACGGGCCGCCGGCATCGGCCACCGGTGCGTCGTTGACCGCGTTGACCGTGATGGTCACCGTCGCGGCGGTCGCGGAGTCCACCGTGCCGTCGTTGGCGTTGTAGGTGAAGCTGTCGGAGCCGTTGAAGTCGGTGTTCGGCGTGTAGGTGAACGAGCCGTCGGAGTTCAGCGTCAGGCTGCCGTTCGACACGCTGGTCACCAGCACGGCGGTCAGCGGATTGCTCTCCGCGTCGGTGTCGTTGGCGAGCACGCCGGGCGCCGCCACGGTCAGCGTCACGTCCTCGTCGGTCGTGTAGCTGTCGTCGACCGCCACCGGCGCGGTGTTGCCGCCGCCACCACAGTCTATGACATCGGCGGCGTCGTCGAGCAGGTCGCCGTCGTTGTCCAGGCCGGTCGCACCGAATTTGTTCTCATGGCGCGGCGCGGCTGCCCCATTACAGGCGTCCGCGGGAATGTTCGCATGCCCCGCCGGGTTCGCGTAATAGGCCGGCTGAATGTGTTCACCGGCTGGCGTGGCCGGGTCGCCGGCATGGCAACCACTGCACGTCCCGACAGGCACGCTCGGGCTGTTCTCGTGGTGCTCCCGCAGTCCGGCGGCGGACCCGCAGTTCGCGGTGTTGAAGCCCGGCGGAAGGGCGCCGGGGGCGCACGCGCCCGCTCCCAACGCGTCCGGGGGCCGGCCGTGACAGCCCAGGCAGGAGACCGGGTCAAGACCGGCTCCGCCGCCCGACAGCCCGGTGTAAACGGGATAGAACGGCCCCGACTGGTGGCACGTGGCGCAATCGCCGCTGACCATCGCGATGTGCCCGCCCATCAAGGTATCACCCCAGGCCGTGCCGTCCTTTCGCGACGTGTAGAGGCCGGAATTGAAGTCGCCGTGGCAAGTCGCGCAGTTGCCGGACGCAGGCGAGGGATCCGGGCCGCCTGTCGACCACTGCGTGTAGGCGCCGGACGGGGGTGTCCAAGCGATCAGAGCCGCGAGGCCGACAAGCGCGGGCAGCAACGCGCGAGTCGCGCTCCACCTTCGCGCCCCGCTAGGACTCCGCGACGGTCGCGCCGCAGATCTGTGGATGAAAAAGCCGATCATGATTGCTACTCCCTGTAACGCTCGGTTGACCCCCACTCGCACGAAAGATCCTGGAAACATTCCAGTTCCAATGGTGCGCGAAATCACCCCAAGCCGTCAAGGGTTTCCTTAACGATTTGTTAAACCTCCCTCATATCTGGCCCCAGATGGGACGCGGAGCGCCAAGGCGGCCGGCGGAAGCTGCATTTGCAGAATCTCGTTGGCCAGATGCCGCAAGATGTCCCGCCGGTCCTTGACCTCCAGCAATACCGTGGATCTCGCCCCTGGCAGAAGCGGCAGGGACGCGAAAGCACGGCCGCGGAGCGCGTCGCCGATTGCGTCCGGAACGGTTATCCGAAAGGGGTCGGCGGCGGGCGAGCGCCTTATTGCCGCCGATTGCCGCCGTCACGAGACCGGTAGGAGCGACTTGCCCGCGCATCTCGCGAGACGAGACCTGCGGGG
>CAMYKD010000017.1:61290-62688 GCA_947258885.1 uncultured Kiloniellales bacterium
ATCGGGGCAGCCGCCCGCTTGCAGGGGCCGGAATGGCTGTTGTCCAACGAACAATGACCGCAAGTAAAGCTAGGCGCTATAGACTATCGTTGCTTTTGCCTTCGTGCCTGCCGTCGGTCCCTTCCAGTTCGATTCGCCGTGGGGCGGTCTGTTGGCAAGACCTTTCCTTGTGATCTGCGGGTTTGTCCCGGCATTGCATCATTCGGCTTGCCCCGACGGGTCGGCTGAGTGCCCGCCTCGATCGATCGAATTCAAGGCCAGCGATACCCGCGAGGCAAAGGTTAATGCCTTGATTCTATGAAGATTGTCGTGTAGTCGGTTGCCGGTGTTCAGGGCCGCGGCAACGCTGATCCCGGCGCGCTTTGGGACCATTGGGCGCAAATGGCTGAAAGGCTTGTCCCGTTCCTTCCAGTGGATCTAGATGTGGCGCCCGGCGCCAGCTATGGCTCACGGCGCAAGGACTTGATTCTATTTGTATTCAGCGGTCCGACACGCGAAGATCAGTTGCCTCGTGATGCCAAATGTCGATGAACCGGAAGCAAAGGGATAAGCCTCAAAGGGGATATGAAGATGACATGCAACAGTTGCGAGAACAATTTCCAGGGCTATCAGACGATCGTGGTCTCGATCCAGAAATCCGGATCGGATGCCTTGATCTACGTTCAGAACCAGGGGCGCAATATTGTCATGATTCGGAGGATTCTCCTCTGTTACACAACGACGGGCGGGTGGGGGATGCTGTATCTACGCCCGCCGCCCGATGGGATTTCCTGGACCTACCCATCGGCCTTTCTCGAGACGGGAATAACGGCGCTCTATTACAAGCTAACGGCGTCTAACGCCAAGATCGTGCAAGCTCAGGCCGAGTACGTCGAGATCGACGGGCGCAGTCGGAGCTGCCCTATGGACTTTTGAGGTGAAGCTATGCCGATGAAATTCTGGAGATTGAAACTCAAGGGTGAACGATCGGCGGACGAAGTCCAGTCTGCTATCGGTCGAAGCGGCGCAAACCTTGTCCGCGTTCACTTTGAAGGCGGCGAGACCCAAGTATATTTCGCCGCGGAGAAGTCAGCCGCCTCGGAGGCCGCGAAGGCGATAAAGGAAGCCGTGACGCCGGAAGAGGTGAGTGCCCGCGAGGTGACGAAAATCAGCTGATCAGGGGAAGCCCCCGATCGTTGGACTGCGCGGCGGCCCAACCGGTTCGCGTCTCACCGGATCACCCTGGGCGTGGGGCCGTCTCTTCTATCTCGGCCGCAACACCGTGGCTGGCTTGAGGGAGCCGTGCGGTTCCCGAGGAAGAGGCGACCGTGAGCACCGAGAAGAGAACGACCCGGGTTTTCCAGGACCGCCCCCTCGCACAGGCCCACGGAGAAGCCGATCGGCAGGTATGGTCCGTGA
>CAMYKD010000018.1:0-25747 GCA_947258885.1 uncultured Kiloniellales bacterium
TCCACGCCACGACGAAATCGCCGTCGGCGTCCATGGCAACCGAGGGGACGAATTGCGAGTCAACAGTCGTCGTGTTGACCCGAAATTCGCCGCCTTGAGGATCGCCCGCCACGTTGTAGCGTTGGGCGAAGATGCCTGAGTTGTCGCCAGGGCCGTAACCTGACCACACCACGACGAAGTCGCCGTCGGGCGCCAGGGCGACCGCTGCTCCTCCTTGATAGTTGGCCGTGGTGGTATTGACGCGGAACTCGGCCCCCTGCGGCCGACCGGCCGCATCGTAACGCTGGGCGAAGACATCGCAGAGGTCCCAAATACTGTAGCCATAGGAGTCGACCGGGCAGCCGCTCCAGGCCACGACGAAGTCGCCGTCGGGGTCCATGGCAATGGCCGGTGCGGCTTGATCACCCGTGGTTGCGCTATTGACCTGGAACTCGGGGCCGAGCCGGTCGCCGGGGGCGGCGGTGGCCGCGCCGACCGGCGTCAGACAGGTGGCGGCCAAGAGGGCGAGGGCGAGGGGTGCGTGTCTCGATGGGGTGGGCATGGTCGTTCCTTTCGCGTTGCAGGGCCTCTGCGGGGGGACGGAGACGCGAAGGCCCGAAGGCCTGGGCATCTGCCGGCAACTCCCTCTCCAGAGGTCCTCGGCGGAACGACCAGTTGTCGGCGGGCTTCGTCCACCCGCGGCAAGGAGAATAACCCAGGAGGGTTTACACTTCGCTAACGGGTTGTGGCATTCTTGGGGCATGGAAGGCGGGGGGCGCGGGAAAGCGGGACAGGCACCTTTTCGCTCACGCGAAAACGAGCCAGTCCCGGTTTCCCTCCGTTTCTTCGCGGGTAGCTAAGCCTCTCACGAGAAGGCGTCGGGCATCGACTCCTTTCTTTGCCGGACGAAGGCCTGGAGCGCCTCGTCGACCGCGGGATCGAGGGCCGGCGGCTCGTAGTCGGCGAGCCATCTCTTCCAGAGCGCGTTGGCGCGCCGGGCGGTGTCCAGGCCGCCCTCGGCCTGCCACTGCTCGAAGGAGTTGTTGTCGGCCACGGCCGAGCGGTAGAACGCGGTCTCGAAGTTGGCCTGGGTGTGGGCGCAGCCGAGGAAGTGGCTGCCGGGGCCGACCTCGCGAATGGCGTCCATGGCCTGGCCGTTCTCGGAGAGGTCGTAGCCGCCGGCAAAGACCTGCATCATGCCGAGCTGGTCGGCGTCGATGGCGAACTTCTCGTAGGAGGACACCAGCCCGCCCTCGAGCCAGCCGGCCGCGTGCAGCACGAAATTCGTGCCGGCCGAAACCGTCGGGACGAGGGTCTGGGACGACTCGTGTGCCGCCTGGGCGTCGGGCAGCTTGGCGCCGCAGAGCGAGCCGCCGGAGCGGAACGGCACGCCGAGCCGCCGGGCCAACTCCGCCATGCCGTAGAGCACCAGCGCCGGCTCGGGCGTGCCGAAGGTGGGGGCGCCGGACTGCATGGAGATCGAGCTGGCGAAGCTGCCGAGGACGACCGGCGCGCCGGGCCGCACGAGCTGGGCGAAGGCCAGGCCCGCCAAGGCCTCGGCCAGGGTCTGGGTCATCACGCCCGCGGCGGTGACCGGCGCCATGGCGCCCGAGAGGATGAAGGGGGTCACGATGCACGCCTGGTTGGCCCGAGCATAGACCTTGAGCGCCCCCAGCATGGTGTCGTCGTAGGTCATCGGCGAGTTGGCGTTGATCAGGCTGATGACCACCGTGTTGTTCTCGACGAAGTCCGCGCCGAACACGATCTTCGCCATCTCGACGGTGTCCTCGGCGCGCTCGGGCGCGGTCACCGAGCCCATGAAGGGCAGGTCGGAATAGCGCAGGTGGCTGTAAACCATGTCGAGGTGGCGCTTGTTGACCGGCACGTCGACCGGCTCGCAGACCGTGCCGCCCGAGTGGTGCAGCGCCGGCGCCATGTAGGCCAGCTTCACGAAGTTGCGGAAGTCCTCGAGCGTTGCGTAGCGCCGCCCGCCCTCCAGGTCGCTCACGAAAGGCGGCCCGTAGACCGGCGCGAAGACGGTCGCGTCCCCGCCGACCGTGACCGAGCGCGCCGGGTTGCGCGCGTGCTGGACGAAGCTCGCCGGCGCGTTCGCCTTGACGATCTCGCGGCACAGACCGCGTGGGAAGCGCACCCGCTCGCCCGTCACGTCGGCGCCGGCCGCTTTCCAGATCCCGAGCGCCTCGGGGTCGTCGCGGAACTCGATGCCGGTTTCCTCCAGCACCGTGTCGGCATTGGCCTCGATCAGCGCGAGGCCCTCTTCGCTCAGGATCCGGTAGGGCGGGATCCGGCGGGTGATGAAGCTGTTCTTGGCGGCCTTGCCGCCGCGCCGGCGCGCGCGCCTGGCGTCCGCGCCGCCAGCCTCCCCGCGGCCGCGCCGGCCCCGGCGCCCGCCATCCCCGCCCGCCATCTCGTTCATGACCAAAGCCTCCCAGAGGACGTCGCGGCGATTATCGGCGCGCCCGCAACGCGCCCTCTTTCGTCTGCGCGACGGAGAAGGGCGCATAAGCGCCGCTCGGCGGCATCTGGCGGTATGGCCGCCCGGCTGGATTTGTGGAGCCGCGGACAGCAAGCGGTGACCGCGCCCTCCTAAGCCGCGGGAGCAGCCTGGCGAGGGTTCCGTTCGTCCTCGAGCACCGCCATCGGACCCTGGGACAAGATCCGGACCTCGCCCCGGATGCGGCCGCCGCCCACGATGGCGATTTGCCGGTAACGGGTGGTGCCGGACACCGTGCCGGTCGGGTGGATCACGAGCTTTCCGGTCACGGTCAGGTCGCCCTCGACGTGGCCATGGATCTCGGCGACCGCCACCTCGGCGGCACCGACGAAGCGGCCGTCCGGGCCGACCCGTAGACTCTGGGCCCGGGCCGCGGCCTCGAGATAGCCCTCGATCACGAGCTCCGCGCACTCGCAGGACTCTGCGACCAGGCGGATACCGCGGTCGACCGCGAAGACTTGAGGATCGTCGGCACGGTCATCCTCCGGCTGGATCTCTGTGGGGACCTGCCGGTTTGACATCGGGGCGTCCTGGGGTAGTGTCGGCACCGGACGCGCCCGCGGCGGCGAGGGTGCTGCTTCCGGCTCCCGGCCGACCTGCGCGACGGCCTCCGCCTGCAGCACGGGCTCGACCACGGGCGATGCCGGGGCCTCGGCCGCAGGGTCGAGCTGGTTCACGAGATCGCCTACGACCTCCTCCGGCCACTGCGTTTCGACCTGCACGCCGATCCTTTCTCCGGACCGCCAACGCACCTGGCAGCTAAGCGTCGACCCGGATTGAAGCTGTAATTCGAAGATCTCCGGGCAGTCGATATCGGCGTTGGGAAGCTGGATGGCGGCGCCACCATAGGACATGTCCAATATGATGCAGTCGATGCCTCGGCCGTGGAGGATCCTGCCGGGCTGCACGGTGTCGAAGCGCCGGTGGCGCCTTCGCTGCCCTCCGTCTTCCTCGTTGGGAGCTCCGGTATCCGGCGCGTAAACCGGGTCCGATACCGAGGCGTCTGCCGAGCGGGACAGCACCGCCTCGATGCGTCCGACGAGCTCGGCCTTGTTGAAGGGCTTGATCAGGTACTCACTGGTCCCCAGCCACAGTCCTTCCATATCGTTTTCCCGGTCCACCAGACCCGACTGGACCAGGATCGGCGTACGAACCCCGCTTCTACGCACGCGTTCCACGATCTCGTACCCGTCGATGTCGGGCATCATGATATCCAGGAGAATAATGTCGTACTTGTCGCGCTTCGCGAGCTCGACGGCGCGTTTGCCGAGGGCAACGGCATCGCAGTCGTAGCCCTCGCTGGCAAGCATCTGCTCGACCGCCGCGGTCATCGCCGGGTCGTCGTCGACATAGAGAACCCGCATCGCTCGCTCCTGTCGGATTCCGGTTCGAGTGGTAAGTCAGGATCTAATGCCTTCGACTTAAGGATTGGCTAAGCCGGCCGGGACCTTTAGAGCCCGAACCGATCCCATATTGCAGATCACGTCCCTCGAAAAGACCACGACGCGCCGCTCTACTACCGGAATATCGGGCCGTTTGGGAGGGCTGAGAAAAATATCGTAGTTATCCGCAAAATATGATGAAAATTCCGTCATTTATAGAACACTGAAAAGATACACATATACCGAGATTCACATACATATAGATAATATTGTATAGAACTCGAACCTCTTTACCGTGGTGTCCGGCGAGATCTCCGGTGCAGTAAACTCCGCCGGCTGAGACGCCTCGAGCGGGCTCCGGGCGGCCTGTCCTTCGCCGGGCTTCCCGGAGTCTTTCTTGCTTGGTGTCGGCCGAACCGGAGACACCGCGCCGCTTGACGCCGCAAACCGCCCGCCATACCGTCGGCCCCGTCCGGCCGAGACCGCCGGTTCTTTTCCGGAGATCCCCTGCCGCCATGCCCGACCGTTTAACGCGCCTGCTCGCCGAGCGACCCTGGCTCCTGGCCGACGGGGCCACGGCAACCAACTACTTCGCCCTCGGGCTCGAGACCGGCGACGCGCCGGAGCTGTGGAATCTCGAATATCCCGAGCGCGTCGGCGGACTGCATCGCGCCTTCATCGAGGCCGGTTCGGACCTGATCCTGACCAACAGCTTCGGCGGGACGCGCCACCGGCTCAAGTTGCACGAGGCCCAGGATCGGGTGGCCGAAATCAATGGCGCCGCCGCACGTCTGGCTCGGGAGGCGGCCGACGGCGCCGGCCGCGAGGTCGTTGTGGCGGGCTCCATGGGGCCGACCGGTGAGATCCTGGCCCCGATCGGGCCGCTTTCCGGGGAGGACGCGGCCGAAGCCTTCGCCGAGCAGGCCGCGGCGCTGGCCGAGGGCGGCGCGGACCTGCTCTGGATCGAGACCATGTCCTCGATCGAGGAGTTGAGCGCCGCGGTCGAGGGCGCGGCCAGGGCCGGCCTGCCGCTGGCGACGACGCTCAGCTTCGACACCCACGGCCGCACCATGATGGGGGTGACGCCCGCCCAGGTCGTGCAACTGGTCCACGGCCTCACCCCCCGGCCCACGGCCTACGGCGGCAACTGCGGCACCGGGCCGGCCGAGCTTATGGCGGCGATCGTCAACCTGCGCGCGGCGGGCGAGCCCGGCGACGTGCTGATCGCCAAGAGCAACTGCGGCATCCCGGAGTATGTCGAAGGCAAGATCGTCTATTCCGGCACGCCGGAGCTCATGGCCGACTACGCGCGCCTGGCGCTGGACGCCGGCGTGCGCATCATCGGTGGCTGCTGCGGCACCACGCCCGAGCACATCGCGGTCATGCGCGCCGCGCTGGAAGGCCACAGGCCCGACGCGCGCCCCACCCTCGAGCAGATCGTCGCCCGCCTCGGCCCGATCTCGAGCGGTGCCGAGCAGCAGGGGCTCCTGGGCGCCCGCCCCGGCGCAGAGCCCGGCCGCCGCAGCGTCCGGCGCGCCGGACGCCGGCGCGGCAAGGCCGGGGGTGGCGAAACATCGAGGTTCTGACGCCGCCCCCCGACCCGTCTCATACCGTTTCCGCCAGCGCCTCGTCGAAACGCTCGAGGAAGGCATCGCAGGCGGCCGCGTCATGGGCGAGCGAGAGGTAGAGCTTGGTGCCCATGGGGTTCAAGAACACGCCGCGCTTGAACAGGGCGAGCATGAGGGCGCGGCCCTTGGCCTTGTCGCCCCGCGCGGTCGAGCGGTAGTCGGTGACCGGCCGGTCCGAGAAGACGACCTGGGCGATCGGCCCGTCGCCGATCACCTGGGCGGTCGCCTGCCGATCGCGCAGGGCCCGGCGCAGGCCCTCGCGCAGAGTGTGCCCCAAGGCATGCAGGCGCTCGTAGGTGCCGGGCCGGCGGAAGACGGAGAGCGCGGCATTCGCCGCAGCGGTCGAGACCGGGTTGCCGCCCAGCGTCGAGGCCATCCAGACGTAGTCGGCACCGCCGATGCGGTCCTCGGCGACCATCTCCATGATCTCGGACCTGCCGCCGAAGGCGCCGATCGGATACCCGCCGCCCAGTGCCTTGCCGTAGGCGATCAGGTCGGGTGCGACCCCGTAGTACTCCTGCGCGCCGCCGTAGGCCAGGCGGAAGCCGGTCACCACTTCGTCGAAGATCAAGAGCACGCCCTCCGCGTCGCAGGCCTTGCGCAGTCCCTCCAGAAAGCCCGGCGCCGGCGGCGTGCAGCGCTGCAAGGGCTCGGCGATCACGGCGGCGAGCTCGCCCGCGTGCGCGGCCAGGATCGCGCGGGTCGCCTCAAGGTCGTTGTAGGGCGCGACCAGCAGATGCGCCTTGGCCGCCGGCGTGCCCGCCGAGGTCAGTTCCGGCTCGGGAAAGGGGAGGTTCCGGCTGGGGAACAAGCTGGTCACGCCGGTTTCGTTGGCGCCGTGGTAGGCGCCTTCGAACTTCAGGACTTTCGGCCGACCGGTGAACGCGCGGGCCAGACGCTGGCAGTACATCGTGGCCTCGGTGCCCGAGGCGCAGAAGCGCACGCGCCGGGCCGCAGGGCTTACGCGCCGGATCTCTTCGGCCAGCTCGAGCGCGTTGCGGTTCAGATAGGCGAAGTTGGCGCCGAGCGGCGCCTGCGTCTGCACCGCCTCGACGACCTCCGGGCAGGCGTGGCCCACGAGAGCGCTGCCCCAGCCCATGGAGAAGTCCAGGAACTCCCGACCGTCCACGTCCCAGAGCCGGCAACCCTCGCCGCGCTCGATCACCATGAGAAGGTCCGGCGGCAGGCCGAACTCGCCGTTCGAGATGCCGGCGGGAAAGACGTCCAGCAAGTGGGCCCGATCGGTCATAACGGTAGACCCGATATTCCGCGGCTCGGGTAGCGCCGCCGGCCTTGTCCCATCGGCCCGGCGCAAGGCCCGTCAGGCGATCTCGACGAGCTCGAGGTCGAAGGTCAGGTCCTTGCCGGCCAGGGGGTGATTGAAGTCGAGCGTCACGGTCGTGTCCGTCAGACCGGCGACGATGACCGCCAAGGTCACGCCCTCCGCGCCGACCGCCTCCAGGACGCGGCCGACTTCCAGGTCTATGTCGTCGGGTACCTTTTCGCGCTCGACCTCGTGCACCCGGTCCGCGTGATGCTCGCCGTAGGCCTCGGCCGCCGGTATAGTCACGGTCTTGGTTTCGCCCACGGCCATGCCGATCAGGGCCTGCTCGAAGCCGGGTATGACCCCGCCGTCGCCGAGGACGACCTCCAAGGGGTCGCCGCCCGCCGAGGAATCGAACGTGGTGCCGTCGGTCAGCGTACCGGTGTAGTGGACCTTGACCGTATTGCCGGATGCGGCCTCAGACATGTCGCTGCTCCGTCTTCGATGGTTGGGGTGGCTGCGCGCCGACGCCTGTCCTCGAGCGAAGCCGGGTTCCGTCGGGCGTGCGGCATTCGTCTCTTACTCGGCTACGCGCAAGTTCTCGGCGGAGCTTCTGCCCCGCTGGCCAGGCACGAGCTCGTATTCCACCTTCTGGCCCTCGTGAAGGCTGTCGAGACCAGCCTTTTCAACCGCCGAGATATGGACAAAAGCGTCCTTCGAGCCGTCCTCCGGCTCGATGAACCCAAAGCCCTTGATCGTGCTGAACCATTTTACGGTTCCCTTAGTCATAGTGCGTTCCCTTTCAAGTCTCAGCGCCCCCGAGGTCGCCTCGGAGGGTTCGGTCTCTGCACCATTTCAACTGTCGTTGGGCTCGGCGGCGGAGCGGCGGGCCGTGTGCTCAGAGAGATAGTTGCGAAGACGCGCCCCGATATGGGACGACTGGTCGGAAAGGTCAACGGAAAACGGCGCTCCGGCGTCCCGTCACAACCCATCCAGGAGCGCCTCGACCTCGGCGATGCTGTCCAATACGTGGTCGGCCAACGCTTCCAGCTCGCCGCGCGCGGCGTTGCCCGAGAGCACCCCGACCACGAGGCCGGCCCCGGCCACGCGGCCCATCTCGAGGTCGTGCAGGTTGTCGCCGACAACGGCAACCTGAGCGGCGGGCAGACCAGTGGCGGTGCAGAATCCCTCGACCATACCGGGGTTCGGCTTGACGCCGTGGCCGCTGTCGTAGCCGGCCAGGAAATCGATCCGGTCCAGGACCCCGAAGCCGGCGAGGGAGGCGCGCGCGCCCTGCAGGCTGTCGCTGGTCGCCACGCCGAGCGCCAAGCCTCGGCCCTTGAGCCGGGCGAAGAGAGGGCCCAGCTCGGTGACCGGGGTAGCGTGGCGCGCGCCGCCCTCGACGAAGATGCGGTCGAGCAGCGCGACCAGCTCGCGGAGGTCCCGGGCCGGCAGGTGAGCGGCCCAGGCGGCGGCGATTTCCGCAGTGTTGCCGGCGGCCAGCAGCGAGCCGGCGCGGACCTGCTCCAGCGACGCGTCGTAGCCGCCGACCGCCAGCAAATGCCGGGCGCTTTCGCCCTCGCCGCCGGCCGCGGCCGCGGCCGCCTCGCGCAGAACCGGCAGCCAGGTGGCCTGGAAGTCGAGCAGCGTTCCGTCCTTGTCGAAGAGCACGCCCTTTATCGTCATGCTTCGCGGTCTCCGACTCCCGTTACGAGGCAGCAGCCTGCCGCCACGACCTCACGGCAGGGCCTCGGCCTGAACCTCGTCCGCGAGACTGGCTTGGCGGAGGATGCCACGGTAGATCTCGTCGTCGCCGCAGACCCCGACCAGACGGCCGTCCTCGACAAGGGCCACGGGATGGCCGGTCGCCTGAAGCAACTCGATGGCTGCGCGCATGGACATGTCGGTCGGCGCGGTAATCAAGGCGACGTCGTCCAGGCCCTTCCGGTCCATGTCCGGCTGGTAGGCCGTGAGCCGGCCGGAGCGGCCGTCCAGCGTCACGGCGCTGGGGGCGCCCCGGCCGTCCAGGGTCACGCGGAAGCGTCCGTCCCGGTCGAGCAGCACGGCGTCGCCGTCGCGCGCCAGCGCCTCGAGCGGGGTCATCAGCGAGCCGCCGCGCAGCACGTTGAGCGGATTCATGTGGGCGACGAACTCGGCCACGTACTCGTTGGCGGGCTCGAGGACGATGGCTTCCGGCTCGCCGTACTGAACGATGTGCCCGCCCTCCATGATCGCGATATGGCTGCCGATCTTGAGCGCCTCGTCGAGGTCGTGGCTGACGAAGATGATGGTCTTCCTGAGGCGGCGCTGGAGTTCCAGAAGCTCGTCCTGCAGGTGCGTTCGGATGAGCGGGTCGAGCGCCGAGAAGGGCTCGTCCATCAGAAGAATGTCGGCGTCGGTGGCGAAGGCCCGCGCGAGGCCGACGCGCTGCTGCATGCCGCCCGAAAGCTCGTGGGCGTACTTGTCCTTCCACTGGTCGAGCGCGACCAGCTTCAGCTTGTCCTCGACGATGGAGTCGCGCTCGGCCTTGCTCATGCCGCGCAGCTCGAGGCCGAGGCCGACGTTCTCCTGCACCGTGCGCCAGGGCAAGAGGGCGAACTGCTGGAAGACCATGGCAATGCGGCTCATCCTGAGCCGGCGCAGCGTCGCCGGATCGCAGCTGGCCACGTCGATCACGACTCCTTTGTCCTCGACCAGCACTTCCCCGCGGGTCACCTTGTTGAGACCGTTGACCGCGCGCAGCAGGGTGGACTTGCCCGACCCGGACAGACCCATGAGCACGCAGATCTCGCCTTCCTCGATGGCGATCGAGGCTCCGGCCACGCCCAGCACGTTGCCGGTCGCCTCCAGGATTTCGTCACGGCCCGCACCCCGGTCCAGAAGCTCGAGCGCCGCCTCCGGCGTCTTGCCGAAGATGATGTCGACGCCGCGAAATTGGACCGCCGGCATCGGCTATTTTCCCCCCGCAGCATGGCGCTGCTTGCAGACCCGGTCGAGCAGGATCGCCACGACCACGATGGCCAAGCCCGCCTCGAAGCCCTTGGCGATATTCACTGTGTTGAGCGCGCGGACGACCGGTTTGCCGAGCCCGTCGGCGCCGACTAGGGCGGCGATCACGACCATCGACAGCGACAGCATGATGCACTGGGTGAGCCCCGCCATGATCGTCGGCAGGGCATGTGGCAGTTCGACCTTCCAGAGCAGTTGCCGCTTGGTGGCGCCGAAGGCCTCGCCGGCCTCGATCAGCTGCTCGGGCACCGAGGAGACACCCAGATGAGTCAGCCGGATCGGCGCCGGGATCGCAAAGATCACCGTGGAGATCAGCCCGGGAACCACGCCGAGGCCGAACAGGATCAGCGTCGGGATGAGATAGACGAAGGTCGGGATCGTCTGCATCAGGTCGAGCACCGGACGGATCCCGGTGTAGAGCCAAGGCCGGTGTGCCGAAGCGATGCCGACCGGAACGCCGACCGCCATGCAGACGGCCGTCGAGAAGACCACCAGGGCCAGGGTCTGGATCGTTTCCTCCCAGTAGCCCAGGTTGATGATCAGCAGCATCGACAACAGGATCCCCACGGACAGCACCCAGGAGCGGTGCAACCAGTAGGCGCCCGCCGCCAGCAGCGCGATGAGAACGAGCGGCGGGAACAGCAGCATGAGGTCGATCAGGCCCTCGATCAGAAACCCGAGCACGTTGGATATGAAGTCGAACAGCCAAGCCGCGTGATCGTTGAGGAAATTCGTCAGGGTCTTGATGGATTTGCCCAAAGGGATCTTGTTGTCGGTCAACCACTCCATAACGCCGCCCTCGCCCCGGTGTCACGCGCAACCGAAACGCGGCCAGACCGCCCGCGGGCCTGGCCGCCGTCCGGTTCGCGATTCTAAAGGCCCAAGTGCTTCTTGACCGCCGCGAGGCCGTCGCCGCCGCCCGCCGTCGTCACCCCGGCCAACCAGCCGTCCAGGACGCCGGCATTCTTCTTGAGCCAAGCGGCCGCGGCCTTGTTCGGCTCCTCGCCGTCATCGAGTATCGCGCCCATGATCTCGTTTTCCATCTTGAGCGAGAACTTCTGGTTCTTGAGCAGCTTGCCGACGTTCGGACAGGCCGCGGCGTAGCCCTTGCGGACGTTGGAGTAGACCGTCGCGCCACCGAAGTTCGGACCGAACCAGTCGTCGCCACCCGAGAGATAGGCCATGTCGAAATTGGCGTTCATCGGGTGCGGCTCCCAGCCCAGGAACACGATCCATTCCTTGCGCTTCGAGGCGCGGGCCACCTGGGCCAGCATACCCTGCTCGGAGGATTCGACCACGTTGAAACCCTTCAGGCCGAAGGCGTTCTTGTCGATCATGTCCTGGATCAAGCGGTTGCCGTCGTTGCCCGGCTCGATACCGTAGATCTTGCCGTCCAGCTTGTCCTTGAACTTGGCGATATCTCCAAAGCCCTTTAGGCCGCCGTCGGCCACGTATTTGGGCACCGCGAGCGTGTACTTGGCGCCCTCGAGATTGACACCCAGCACCTCGACCGACCCGTCGTCACGGTACGGGGCCAAGTCGCCCTCCATGGTCGGCATCCAGTTGCCGAGAAACACGTCGATGTCGCCGTTCTTCAGGCTGGCGTAGGTCACGGGCACCGACAGCACCTGCGCCGTCGGTTCGTACCCCAGGCCCTCGAGCACGACCGTGGTCGCCGCCGTCGTGGCGGTGATATCGGTCCAGCCGACATCCGAGAAGCGCACCTGCTTGCAGGACGCCGGGTCGCCGGCCGCCTGCGCGACGCCCATCCCCAGCACGAGAGTGACGGCGCTCGCCGCCAGATACCGTTTGAGAAACATGATCCGCTCTGCCTCCTCGCTGTTCTGGCCGCCCATTCGCGCGGGCGGCTCGGTCGGTTGTTTCGCTCGGTCGATCGGCCAGCCGGTCGAACCCTTGGCCCCTGCCGTGGAGCCCGGTTGGATTTCACAGGACAATGGGGGGGCAAATCAATCAGAAACCGACCGCAGAGCGCTCGACACCACAAACGACCAGCCGGTCGCCTTGAATTCTCCCGATCGCCATGAACGTTTTTAATTGACTGTTCAATTAAAAACGATATCGTAGCCATGCCGGTGCCGGCCCAAGGCCGCATCCGAAGTCCCTGGAGGATCTCATGCCCAAGGTCGGAATGGAGCCGATCCGGCGGCGCCAGCTGATCGACGCCACCATCGCCTCGATCCACGAGGAGGGCCTTGCCAACACGACCTTGTCGCAGATCAGCCGGCGCGCCGGGCTGTCGACAGGCATCGTATCCCACTATTTTCAGGACAAGGCGGGCCTGCTTCAGGCCACAATGCGCTCCCTGACCGAGAGTCTGCGCCGACGCGTGATCGCCCATCTCGCCCGCGCGGGCACGCCCGAAGCGCGCGTACTGGCCGTCATCGACGCCAGCTTCGCGCCCGACCAGTGCGCGCCGGAGGTGGTGACCGCCTGGCTCTCGTTCTGGGCCCAGGTCGGCCAGTCGAGCGAGCTGGCTCGCATCCAGCGTATCTACGAGCGCCGCCTGGCGAGCAACCTGCTCGATGCCCTGCGCCGCCTGCTGCCCGCGAGCGAGGCCCGACGCCTCGCAGCCGGCCTCGCGGCGCTGATCGACGGCCTCTGGCTGCGCAGCGCGTTGACCGGCGGCGCCTTGGCTCCCGACGCGGCGCGCGCGCTCGCCCGCGACTACTTCACGACCCAGCTCGCCGCGGTGCGCGGCGAAGGGCACACCCGGCCGACGAACGGCGATCTTATGAGAGAGAAAGGATCCAAACGATGAGCGAGAAGTTTCTAAAGGGCCGCGTGGCCATGGTGACCGGCGGCGCCTCCGGCATGGGCAAGGCGATGGCGCTGGCGTTGGCGGGCGCGGGCGCCGACGTCGCGATCGGCTCGCTGCTGGCGGGCGCGGCCCGGGCCGAGGGCGAGGTCTCCTACCTGCCCGGCGAGCGGGAGCTAGAGCAGGCCAAGGCGGAGATCGAGGCCCTCGGGGCACGCTGCCTGGCGACGGGTCTGGACGTCTGCGACGACGCATCGGTCAAGGCCTTCTACGACGCCACCGTGGAGGCCTTCGGCAAGGTGGACATACTGGCGCACGCCGCCGGCATTACCGCCGAGCAGACCATTGTCGGACACCCCGACGCCCTGTGGGACAAGGTGGTCGACGTCAACCTGAACGGCACCTATCGAGCGATCAAGCACGTTCTGCCTGGCATGATCGAGCGCAAGTGGGGTCGTATCGTCGCGATCGCCTCGACCGCGGCCAGCACCGGGGCGGTGACCTCGGGCGCCTACTGCGCCTCCAAGGCCGGAGTGGTCGGCCTGATGCGCTGCGTCGCGATCGAGGGCGCGCCGCACGGCGTGACCTGCAACACGATCAGCCCGACCTGGGTCAACACCGCCTTCGGCCGCGACTGGATGACGGACATCGCCGAGGAGCAGGAACAGCGCAAGGGCGAGGAGTACATCGCCGACGTCGAGGCCGCCAATCCGCAAGGCCGGCGCAAGGGCGAGGAGTACATCGCCGACGTCGAGGCCGCCAATCCGCAAGGCCGGTTGATCGAGCCCAGCGAGGTCGGCGCGCTCGCGCTCTACCTCTGCCGCGACGAGGCGCTTGGCATGACCATGCAGGATCTGACGCTTTCGGCCGGCTCGCTCTGGTAGACCGGTCGGCATGCCATCGGCCCGCGGGCGCCCCGCTGGGGTGCCCGCGGGCCGGTCCGTGCCAAATCCCCTGACAAAAATGTGATTGTGGTCTGTCCCGCCCGTCGCCTATGTAGAAGCATGGCCTCGGCGAGTCGCATACCGCCGAGGCCTTTATCGTAGCTGGCAATACGATCAAGGGCGGGGACATGACCGAGGCTTCGACCGTAACTCTAAACCTGCTGGACCCGCGGAAATTCCGCGACCCGGACCGCACGGCCGACGGCCAGAAACGGGCCTCGGTGGCCCTCGGGGCCCTGGAAACGCTGTGGTTCAATACCGGCACGCTGTGCAACCTGACCTGCAGCCACTGCTACATCGATTCGAGCCCGACCAACGACAGCCTGGTGTACCTCTCCGCCACGGAGGTGAATGGCTACCTCGACGAGATCGCCGCGCTCGGCCTGCCGACCCGGGAGATCGGCTTCACCGGCGGCGAGCCTTTCATGAACCCCGACATTCTGGCGATGCTCGAGGCCGTTCTGGAGCGCGGCTTCCAGGCACTCGTGCTGACCAACGCCATGCGGCCCATGATGAAATGCGCCGAGGGCCTGGCCGCGCTCGAGCGGCGCTTCGGCTCTCGGCTCGCGATCCGGGTCTCGGTCGACCACTACACCCGGACGCTGCATGAGGTCGAGCGTGGTAAGCGTAGCTGGGACCCCATGATCGACGGGCTCGCCTGGCTCTCCGCCGAGGGCTTCAATCTGCGGGTCGCCGGGCGCAACTGCTGGGGCGAGCCGGAGGCCGAGACCCGCAAGGGCTATGCCCGGCTCTTCGCCGAGCTGGGCCTGGCGGTCGACGCCGGCGATCCGGAGGCGCTGGTCATCTTTCCCGAAATGGACGCCGAGCTCGATGTTCCCGAGATCACCGAGTCGTGCTGGGGCCTCCTGGGCGTCAGTCCGGAGGCGGTCATGTGCGCTTCATCGCGCATGGTGGTCAAGCGCAAGGGCGAGGACCGCCCCGTCGTCGTGCCCTGCACCCTGTTGCCCTATGGCGACCAGTTCGTGATGGGCGAGACCCTCGAGGAGGCGGGCGGTCCCGTAAAGCTCAACCACCCGCACTGCGCGCGCTTCTGCGTGCTGGGCGGCGGCTCCTGCAGCAAAATCACGGATTAGGCATAGCGACATTTGGTGTAAGATCGGCCAGTACCATAAAAGGGAAAGCCGTACCGTGAGCGACACCAGCGACCGCCTGATCGACACCATCCGCCGCTCGGTCATCGGCGACGACCAGGTCCTCCAGGGCCCCTACGGGCCCAGGCGCGAGACCTACGCCGACTACACGGCATCCGGACGATCCCTCGGCTTCATCGAGGACTTCATCCGCGAAGAGGTCATGCCGTTCTATGCCAACACCCACACGGAGACCTCGGGCACCGGACGCCAGACCACCCGCTTCCGCGAGGATGCCCGGCGGATCATCCATGACGCGGTCGGCGGCGGCGAGGACGACGTTGTCCTGTTCTGCGGCTCGGGCGCGACGGGTGCGGTCAATACGCTGGTCTCCATCCTCAACATCCGTCTGCCCGCCGACCTGGATGCCCAATACGACCTGGCAAGCCGCATCCCCGCAGAGGAGCGGCCGGTGGTCTTCATCGGCCCCTACGAGCATCATTCCAACGAGCTGCCCTGGCGCGAGACCATCGCCGACGTGGTCGAGATCGACGAGGACGCGGACGGGCACATCGACCTTGAGCACCTGGAGGCGGAGCTCGCGCGCTACGCCGGCCGGCCGCTCAAGATCGGCAGTTTCTCGGCCGCGTCCAACGTCACCGGGATCGCCACGGACACCCTTGCCATCGCGCGGCTCCTGCACCGCCACGGCGCGCTGTCCTTCTGGGACTACGCGGCGGCCGCGCCCTACGTGAAGATCGACATGAACCCGGTGGACGCGGCCGAGGATGCCCGGCACGGCTACAAGGACGCGATTTTCCTCTCGCCCCACAAGTTCATCGGCGGACCGGGCACGCCGGGCGTGCTGGTGGTCAAGAAGGCGCTGCTCAAGAACCGCGTGCCGTCGATGCCCGGCGGCGGCACCGTGGCCTACGTCAACCCCGAGGAGCACCAGTACCTGGAGGATCCCACGCACCGCGAGGAAGGCGGCACTCCGGCCATCATCGAGTCGATCCGCGCCGGCCTCGTCTTCCAGCTCAAGCAGGCGGTGGGCGAGGACGTGGTGAGAAGACTGGAGGAATCCTTCATCCGCCGGGCCATCGCGTCCTGGTCCGAGAACCCCAACATCCAGCTGCTCGGCAACCTCGAGGCCGAGCGTCTGTCCATCGTTTCCTTCATGGTCCGCCACGGCGGGCGGTATCTGCACCACGACTTCGTCGTGGCGCTGCTCAACGACCTCTTCGGCATCCAGGCGCGCGGCGGCTGTTCCTGCGCGGGTCCCTATGGGCACCGCCTGCTCGGCATCGACCAGCCGCTGTCCAAGCGCTTCGAGCAGGCCATCGTGTCGGGCTGCGAAGGGGTCAAGCCGGGCTGGGTCCGGGTCAACTTCAACTACTTTATCGACGAGGCGGTCTTCGATTTCATCCTCGAGGCCGTCGCCTGGACGGCCAAGGAAGGCTGGCGGATGCTGCCCGACTACCACTTCGATGCACCGAGCGGCCAGTGGCGCCACCGGCAAGGGACGCCGGCATCGGTGACGGGGCTCGGCGACCTGGCCTATGTGGACGGCAGGCTCCAATATCCGAGCCGCCGCGCGGGCGCCCCTGTTTCGGCCCTCCGTGGCTACCTCGAAGAAGCCCAGCGCCTGGCTGATGGAATGTCGCGCACGGCCGGGGACCGCGCGTTGGAGGACCCGGCCTTGGCCGAAGACCTCGAGGAGCTGCGTTGGTTCACGCTGCCCGGCGAGGCCCTGTCCGAGATCCGAAGCGATGCGTAACGGTAGTCGTCAGCCGCAATAGCTCCACAGACAGGTGATCTCTACTGGTGCCGCGGGTCGAGCTGCGGTGCGGCCGGCGAGGTGGGCGGCACGTCGACGAAGCTCTCGGGCTGCACCAGCGGCACCTTCGGGCGCTGCAGCGCGCGGTAACCCAGGAACCCGAGCAGCACGGCCGCCACGGCCGCTTCGTAGCCGAACAGTCCCGTGGGTCCGAAGGCCCCCATGGCCGCCGACGCGAGCAACGGACCCAGCGTCGCGCCCGCCGAGAAGAACAGCAGAAGCCCGCCCGCGGCGGCAACGTACTGCGCGCGCGGCAACTGGTCGAAGGCATGGGCGGTACTACTCGGATAGATCGAGGTCAGGGTCCCGCCCAGAAACAGCGCGAGCATCAGCAAGGCGGGGAGCGAATCGCCCAGGTACGGCAGGCTGACCATCGCCAAGCAGCCGAGCAGCGCGAGGCCGACCGACCCGCCCAGCACGACGCGCCGGCCGACCCGGTCCGACAGGCGGCCGATCGGCCAAAGCAAAAGGAAGGGGCCGAACACGACGGCCCCGGTAAAGAGCGACACGTGGAACACGCTGAGCCCGGTGTTCTGCGCAAAGACAGCGGCCAGGCCGTGCACCGCCCCGATCATCATTCCGCCCAGAAACACGCCGAGCACCGCGAGCGGCGAGCAAGCGTAGAGCGCGCGCAGCGCCATGGGCCTGACCTCCGCGATCTCCGGCGCGGGCGTCGAGGTGAGCGCTATGGGGACCAGCGAGAAGGTTACGAGAATTCCGGCCATGATGAAGGCCTCGACCCCCGCCAAGTCCCACAGGTTGACCATCAGCTGGCCGAAGCAGAGCGCCAGGTAGTAGCTGCTCATGTGGAAGGTGAGGACCTGGCCGCGGGTCTCGTTCGTGCTGCGCTCGTTGAGCCAGGACTCCATCACCGTGAACAGCCCGGCCAGGCAGAAGCCCTGAACGACACGCAGCAACGCCCAGACCGGCGGGCTGAACACCAGCGGATACACCAGCACGGCGACCGCGGAGATGCCCGCCAGGGCGGCGAAGGTGCGCACATGACCGACCCGGCCGACCAACCGCTTGGCGAAGAGGCTACCCAGCATGAAGCCGCCGAAGAAGGCCGACATGGTGGCGCCGATCAGTTCGGGCGCAATTCCGGCCTCGTTGAGCTTCAACTGAATCACGATGCCGAGCAGCGAGTTGCCCAGCATCAGGATGCTGGCGGCCAGCACGACCGGCGCGACGGAGAGCAGGATGGCGATCAAGGCGAAACCTCGCGATGGACGACTGGTCCCTTCTCGCCTACCAGGAGGGTCCGATACAAGGCCGACGATCGCGGCGTTCAGTGTGGCCGAAACGCTGGCCGAGCCGGTGGCGCTGTTTCCGGTAGAACGAGGCGATGTGCTTAGGGCGGAGCTTGTTGGAAGTGTCTTTTGGTCCGATGCAACGGTGTCAATCTGACCGAAGACCTGTCAGCCAAAAAATCCACGCATAAGAGTTTATTCAAGATTTATCGCATGTATAACTAAATCAATTACCAAATAAAATGAATTGATTTTTTCTCGATAACTAGATTACTATTGAATATTAATTCTTTGTTTGTGTATTCCATTAGTTTTTATTTTACCGGTCTAATATATACATCGATTGTTTGGCGGGTGTTGGTCATATCATCCAGCCGCCGGGACCTCCTTCGGGTGACAGCCTCCGATCGGGGACTTCGCTACCGTCTCGTTGATGCTGTGAAGAGGGCACACAAAATGAGAACCCCCACGTTTATCGGTTACCTGCTCTGCACCCTGGCTTTTGGTGCCGTGCCGACCGCCTCGGCACAAGACACCGCACAAGACACCGCACACCGGCCTGTGCACCCGAATCTGCGCGAGATCCATGAGCGGCTGCATATCGGCATGGATGCTTTGGAGCACCATCTCCATATGGCCGGCCGCCAGTCCATGTTGACCCAGAAAATGAGCAAGGAGTTCCTTCTGGTCGCCTTGGGCGTTGATCCGGACAAGAATCTAACGAACCTGGAGATGAGCAGGGTATTGTTCGGCCGGACATTGGCAGGGCTGACGAACGGCGATGATGGTCTCAAGCTCGTGCGACCTTCGGACGAGACCATATCCGACCGCCTCCTCCAGGTGAACCAGGTGTGGCCACTGTTCGACGCGGCGATATCGGACCCGACCTCGGCTAGCCAGATCTCCGAGGTGACCCGCGCCGCCGAGCTCAGCGAAACTCTGCTCCATGCCATGCGGGAAACGGGAACGGCATACGGAGACGTCCTCCAAAGCAACAAGCCGTATTCGATCCTCTCTCTGTCGATCGACACCGCCGAGGCCCTGGGAATGTTGACGCAGAAAATGGCCAAGGAGTTTCTTCTGATAGCCTATGGGCACGAGCCCGAGAAGAACCGCGAGAACCTCGATCGGACTTATGCCGAGATCGAGGTCATCATAAGCGGTCTGCTCGACGGCGACGCCGATCGGCGACTCCTCTCCGCACCGACGCTGGCGATCCGGGCAAACCTGATCGTGGCGCAGGGACATTTGAGACAGCTTAGGCCGACGATCTTGGCTGCCGTCCATGGTGACCCGATCAGCGACGGACAGATTCGGCAGGTTATCCAGCACAACGAGCCGATTCTCTCGCAAGTCGAGCCGCTCATCGACCTCTACGAGGCGATGTAGCGCGCGCTTCGATCAGACCTCTGTTCTCCTCAAGTGCGAACGGCCGCCTCAGCGCCCCCTGGTCAACCACGATCACGGGGCGCGGCGCCTGAGATCACTATCGCCGGAAGTGCTTGGAGAGCTCTGCTGGCCCTGCTTCCGGCAGGGCGAGCCGATCGTCCGGCCGCGAAGCCTGCCAGCTTGGGCCCTCGAGCATCGGCAAGTCAAATTTCCGGGCGTTCTGTAGTACCCTAAGTTAAATAGATTTATTTTTTATGATGTTAAAGAAATTTCAAAGAATATTTGATATAACTTTGGGTATATATAATTTAGCCCAAACACGCACTGGATGTGTTTCTACTTGCGATGGTGTGATTTGACTTGACTGCTCGGTCTTCGGGGCCCGCGTCGGGCAGAAGGCTTGGCGGACAACGATCAGGAGAGAAAGGCCATGACACGTGTGAATTTTCCTATTGCTCTCTTCATGCTCGCAGTTCTGTGGCCGCTGGCGGCCACGGCCCAGGATCATATGTCGGGCCACGGGGGCACAGGCATCGAGTTCCAGCAGCACACCATGAACAAGAGCACGCACCGGCTCCATATGGCCGCCAGGCAGGGCATGCTCACCCAGAAGATGGCCAAGGAACTGCTTCTGGTCGCCCTGGGTTTCGAGGAGGAGGGGAATAGCAAGGAACTGCAGGCGACCCGCGGGTCCTTCGCGCGGACATTGCTCGGGCTTCGTCATGGCGACCAGAGTCTGCTGCTGATGCCGACCACCGAGCCCGACGTCCTCGAACATATCTCCGAAGCGGATGAGCTGTGGCCTTTGCTGGACGCCGTGCTGTCGAAAAACCCGTCCAAAAAGAGCCTATCCGCGGAGGATATCTCCGTCATGGCCGAGCTCAACGTGCCGCTCATGACCCACATGATTGACGCGGCGGCGGCCTATGAGACCGAGCTTGAAAGGGTGAACCTTTATTCCATGCTCACGATAGCCATCAAGGAGGCCGAAAACCTGGGCATGCTGACGCAGAAGATGGCCAAGGAGTATCTCCTGATTGCGTACGGCCACGCCGCGCCGTCGAATCAAAGGTCTCTTGCCGAGACCATCTCGCGCTTCGACAGTGTCTTGAATGGATTGATCAACGGTAATCTCGAGCTGAGATTGCTGGCCGCTCCAAATTCCAAGATCAAGTTGACACTGCTCACCCTGCAACGGCATTGGCTCGAGGTGCTCCCAGTACTCACCTCGGCGGCGGAGAGCGGCCAAATCGTCGACGGCGAGATCGGCTTGGTGGCACGGAACAACATGCCGATGCTCGAACTGGTCGAGCCTCTGGTCAATCTGTACGAGGCGCTGTAACGCGCCACGAGGACGGCGCCGGCGCCTTCACCCCCGCCGGAAGTGCTTGGAGAGCTGCAGGCCCTGCTTCTGGTAGGAGGAGCCGATCGCTTGGCCGTAGAGCTTGTCCGGCACATCGAGCAGGCGCTCGTAGACCAGGCGGCCGACGACCTGGCCGTCTTCCAGGACGAAGGGCACCTCGTGCGAGCGAACCTCGAGCACGGCGCGGGTGCCGGCACTCTCGCCGTGGCCGAAACCGGGGTCGAAGAAGCCGGCGTAGTGGACCCGGAACTCGCCGACCAGGGTGTCATAGGCGACCATCTCGGCGGCGTGGTCCGGCGGCACGGTGACCGCCTCCTTGGAGGCCAGGATGTAGAAGTCCCCCGGGTTGAGGATCAGGCCCTGCTTCGGCCGCGCATAGATCGGCTCCCAGTAGTCCTCGACGTCGTAGTGCCCGATCCGGTCGAGGTCGATCAGGCCGGTGTGCGGCCGCGCCTTGAAGCCGATCGGCGCACCCGGCGGCTCGCTCGGCAGGTCGATGGTGAGCGGGATGCCGCTCGACAGGTCCTCGCCGCCCAACTCCTTGTCGATCAGGCCGGCCTGCTCGTGCAGGCGCCGCAGCGCCGAATCGCTGTAGGAATGGCTGCCCCGGCGCAGGCGTAGCTGGTTGAGCCGCGAGCCCTCGCGCACGACCACGCTGAAGGCGCGCGGGCTGACCTCGACATAGAGCGGCCCCTCGTAGCCGCCCCGCACCCGGTCGAATTCCGCCGTCCGGTCGATGATCAGCCGCGTGAAGACATCGAGCCGGCCGATCGAGCTCTTCGGGTTCGCAAGCCCGTAGATCCGGCTGCTCAAGGCGAGGTGCTCCTGCAGCGGCACGATGTAGACGCAGCCTTTCTCGAGCACCGCACCGTCGCACAAGTCGATTTCGTGCATGCCGAAGGCGTCGATCTTGTCGCGTACCGTCGCGCGCGGGCCGGGCAGGAAGCTGGCGTTGACGCGATAGGCGGTCGCGCCGAGCCGCAGATCCAGGCTGGACGGTTGGACCTGCTCCTCCGCGATTCCGGCGGCGGCCTGGATCTCGCGGCTGCGAACCAGTTCGCGGATCGCCTGGGACGGCAGAATGCCCGTGTCGTGCCGCGGCCCGGCGGGTGCCTCCGGCGTGGCGGGAAACAGCGCTTGGGGCTGTTCGCTCATGGCTCCTCGACCCTGGAAGCGGCTGGGCGGCGATCCGGCCAAATCACCATTTTCGCCTTGGTCTGGGTCAGCCGCTCCGCCAAACTCGCCCTGCCGGCGCACGGCGTCATCCACTAGCAGAAATATCGTTTCGATACAATGCGATAGGCGGCTCGTTCTTATGCACGGGTTTTCGATTCGATCCACTAGTTTGTCCACAGGGCAAGCCCTTGCGCACGCTCGGCTACCGGCCCTTATCCCCGTTTTCCACAGGGGATACCGTCATCGTTCCGCGCCTGATCACCGAACAGACCTCCTGGGTCGGGGACAAATTCGCATCCCTGGAGGGCGATTCGCTAGGGGTCCAGGCTGCGGTTGAAGATAGAGTCAATTATGTTTATATTTTTGGTTACAACTTGCTTGGAGGGACTTTTTACTGGCCTCATCTCTAATCCCTCTATAGTTGTACTAAGATAATTAAGACAATCGTGACGTTTTGACTCCTATGAACTAGGTGAAGTATTGAGGGCAACGACTTCTCCGGTGACCCAAGGCGTATTCCATCTCGACGACCGCCTAGCCGGCGACGGACACAGGCTGACCCGCTGGGCCTTGTCCAGCGTGCTCTTGATGGACGACGCCAATTACCCCTGGCTGATCCTGGTGCCCGAGCGTCCGGGCTTGCACGAATTTCACGATCTGGCGCCGGGGGACCTCATGGCCATGAGCGACGAGATCGCCCGCGCCTCGCGCGCTCTGCAAGGGTTGTTCAGACCCGACAGGATCAACGTTGCGGCGCTCGGCAACCAAGTGCCGCAGTTCCATGTCCACGTGGTCGCCCGTTTCGCCGGCGACCCGGCTTGGCCGGGGCCGGTCTGGGGCGCACAGCCACGCAAGCCCTACGGCACCGAGGCCCTGGCGGAGCGGGCGGCGGCCCTGAAGGCGACCTTCGCCGCCTGCTAGGGTTTCGCGACCATCAAGTAGAAGATGACGAGCACAGCGGTAAAGGCCGGCCAGCCGAGCGTGAACCAGATGGACATATAGCGGCGGTATTGTCGGGGCAGCCCCTCCCCCTGGGCCAGGGCGGCGGTGGCCATGTCGCGCAGGCGGATCTGCAGCCACACGACCGGCAGCCAGCAGATCCCGGCCAAGACGTAAAGGCCATAGGTCCAGAGCAGCCAGGATTCGCCCAGGGAAACATCCAGGTACCAAGCCAGCCACAGGCCCGAGATCGGCTGGAAGACGATCGCCGGCAGGGTGAAGAGCCAGTCGGCGATCACCACGTTGCGGGTCGCGAAGGCGATTGCGGCAAGGTCGCGCGACCCCTCCGCGCGCCACAGGTAGAACGCGCTGCCCAGACCGGTGCCGAACAGCAGCGTCGCAGAGAGAATGTGCAGGGTCTTGACCAGGGCGTAGGCGCTCACCGTTCCTCCTCGATCGCGATCATGACCAAGGTGGCGACGACAAGCGGCAGGGTCTTGAGCAAGGGGCCGAGGGGATCGGCCCAGAGCACCGGCCAAGCCAGGGTCAGCGCGCCCAGATAGACAGCGGTGACCAAGAGCTGTAGGCCGCCGATCAGCCGGACCCGCCAGCGAACAAGCAGCAGGGCCCCCAGAGCCATGTCGGTCAGCGCCCCGCCCCAGAGCGCGAACGGCACCAGGGAGGGCGCGACCCCGGCGCGGCCCAGGAAGGCCTCGCTTTGGCCCGACGAGACCAGCACGGCGATCACGCCCGTGGCGATCCAGAACAAGGCGAGCACTATTCTCAGCAGCGGACGCAAGAAATAGAGGCGCGCGTGCCAAAGGTCCTGCACCTGCGCCGGATCCGCCGCGAGCGCCCCTTCGAAGGTTCGCGGATTCACGCCGGTCGCGGCGATGAAAGGCGCCGGAGCGGCCGTGTTGCCATAGTTCAGCATCTTAAGCGAGGTGGTCGTGAGCGGCCCACCGCCGAACAGGTCGCCGAAGCGCGCGGCGAGCCCGGCCAGGAATTGCGGCACGTGAATCACCCGGGCCGGCGGCAGGCCGAGCCAACGCCTGAGCGCCAGCAGGAGATCCGTGAAGGTGACCGGCCCGGGGGCCACCGCGGCGATCACCTCGCCCGACGTGCCAGGGCGTTCGACCAGCCGCCGCACGCCCTCGGCCAAGTCAACCATGTGAATCGGCTGAAAGGCCTGATCGCCCCGCCCGACCACCGGGACCAACCAGGGCAACGCGGCCAGCGCGCGGAACAGCGACGTTCCCCCATAGGACCCCGCGGGCGTATAGGCGAGCGATGGCTGCACGACCGTGCCGTCGAGCGATAGGCTCAGGAGATGCAAATCCGCCTCGTGCTTGCTCAGCGCGTAGGCGGTGCCGGCCTGCGGTTCCGCGCCGAGCGCCGAAATTTGGACGACACGCCCGACGCCGGCCGCCAGGCAGGCGTCGAAAAGGGCCTTGGGGGCTTTGCCGTGGATCGCCGCGATCGACTGGCCGGGACGGGCCTGCAGTATGCCGGCGCAGTTGACCACGGCATCGACGCCCTCCAGGCGCGGTTGCCAACACGCCGCCACGGTGTCACGGCTGAAATCGCAGGCGAGGGCCTCCTGTCCGGGAAACATCCGCCGGGCCCGGGCCGGATCGCGCACGCAACAGACGACGCGGTGGCCCGCCGCGATCAAGGCGGATGTGATATGCCGGCCGATGAAGCCGCAGGCGCCGGTGACCAGAATCCGCATGGCGCGCGATTGTGACCCGAAGCCGGCCGGAACCTCAAGCCAGCAAGGCGGGCCTAGGACCCCTTGTCCCCCTCGCCGCGACCCCTGACGAAGACTTGTGCGAGGTCGACCGGGAAGGGAAAGACGATGGTGGAGCTGCGCTCGCCGGCAATTTCGAGCAGCGTCGTCAGGTAGCGCAGCTGCATGGCCTGGGGCCGCTCGGACAGGATGCGGGCGGCCTCCAGGAGTTTCGCGGCGGCCTGGTGCTCGCCCTCCGCGCCGATGATCTTGGCCCGCCGCACCCGTTCGGCCTCGGCCTGCTTGGCGATCGCGCGGATCATGCTTTCGTCGAGGTCGACGTGCTTGAGCTCGACGTTGGCGACCTTTATGCCCCAGGCGTCGGTCTGTTCGTCGAGGATTCGCTGGATGTCGGCGTTGAGCTTGTCGCGCTCGGCGAGCATCTCGTCGAGTTCGTGCTGGCCGAGCACCGAGCGCAGCGTGGTCTGCGCCAGCTGGCTGGTCGCCGCGGCGAAGTCCGCGACTTGGATGATCGCCTTCTGGGCGTCCAGGACCCGGTAGTAGATGACCGCGTTGACGTGGACCGAGACGTTGTCGCGCGAGATCACGTCCTGTGTCGGCACGTCGAGCACGCGCACCCGCAGGTCGACCCGGACCATCTGCTGAATAACCGGGACGACGATGATCAGACCCGGTCCCTTGACCTTCTGGAACCGGCCGAGAAAGAAGACGACCCCGCGCTCGTACTCCCGCATCACGCGCAGGGACGCGAAGAGAATGAGCAGCGGCAGGCTGACGATGATGATGATTGCCCAGGGCATGACCTTCACCTCCCATCCGGTTCGGGCTCGACAACCAGCGTCAGCCCCTCGATGGCCTTGATTCGGACCCGCGAGCCTGGATCGATCGCTTCCGCCGCCCTGGCTTGCCAGACTTCGCCGTGGGCCCGCACGCGGCCTCGTCCGTCCGCCCACTCGATCACACTGCCGGCGCTGCCCAGCATGTCTTCGACGCCGCTCACCACCGCCCGCCGGCGCGAGCGCACCAGCATCGTCATGGTGACCAGCATGAGCCCGGCGGCGACCGCCGCGATCGAGCCGACCAGGTACCAGGGTATGCCGTAGCCTGGGACATCGGTGTCCAGCAGCATGATCGACCCGGCCACGAAAGCGACCAGCCCACCGATCCCCAACACACCGAAGCTGGGCACAAAGGCCTCCGCCACCAGCAAGGCGAGCCCGAGCAGGATCAGGGCCAGGCCCGCGTAGTCGATTGGCAGGAGGTGCAGGCCATAGAGACCGAGCAGGATGAAGATGCCTCCGAACACGCCGGCCACGATCGATCCGGTATAGAACTCGAGAACGAGCGCTTGAATCCCCAGCATCAGAAGCAGGTAGGCCACGGTCGGGTTGGTAATCACGCCGAGCAGTCTGGTGCGCCAATCCGCCTCCACTTCCACGATCTCGAGCGAAGCGG
>CAMYKD010000018.1:25797-92082 GCA_947258885.1 uncultured Kiloniellales bacterium
CGGCCGTCCACCTTGGCCAGCAGGTCGTCTGGGGTCTCCGCGATCAGGTCGATCACGCCCTCTCCCAGGGCATCCCGCGCCGAGAGGCTCGCGGCCTCGCGCACCGCCTTCTCGGCCCAATCGGCGTTACGCCCACGTTTTTGGGCGAGGCCGCGTATATAGGCGATGGCATCGTTCATCGCCTTCTCCGGAAGGCCGGGATGGCCCTTCGCCACCTCGGGCTTGTCGTTGTCTGCTTCGGCCTCCGCTTGCTCTTCCGCGTCGGCCTCGTCTCCCGTTTCGCCTTGGCCCCTGTCTTTCTTCTTCGGCTTTTTCCTTTCCTCGTCCTCGGGTGCCGGCGAGAACGGCGAGCCGCCGCCGATTTGCACTGGCGTCGCCGCCCCCAGGTTGGTCGCCGGAGCCATGGCCGCGACATGGCAGGCGTAGAGGATGTAGGTGCCGGCGCTGGCCGCCCGCGCGCCGCCCGGCGCGACATAGCCGATCACCGGTACCGGCGATGACAGAATGTCCTGGATGATCTCGCGCATCGAGGTGTCGAGACCGCCGGGCGTGTCCATCTGCAGGATCACCACCTGGGCATCCTGCTCGGCCGCCTTGGCGAGGCCACGGTGGACGTGATCGCTCACCGCCGGGCCGATCGGGCCCTTGATGGTGAGCAGCATAGCCGTCTTCGTCTCACCGGCAGCGATAGCTCCGAACAGCCACGCCAGAGTGAAACCGAGGCCGGTCAACGCGGCGAAAAGACTGCGCCTGATGGCGGTCCGAGGCACGACTTGGTCCTTTCACCTGCAATGATGGTCCGTCGCGCCGGACAAGTCCACCCGCTCGGTACCAAGGACTCAAGGGCCATGCGGACCGACAAAGCCGCTTTGCGCGCGGCGGCGCTGCACTATGATACGGCCATGCGCGACCTGCTCGATATCCGCCCCGAGGTCGCCGAGGCGCTCTCCGCGAAACGTCCGGTGGTCGCCCTTGAATCGACCCTGATCGCCCACGGCCTGCCCTACCCCCGCAACCTGGAAACCGCCCGGCGGGTCGAGTCGGTCGTACGCGAAGCGGGCGCCGTGCCGGCGACCGTCGGAGTCGCGGGCGGCCGTCTGTGCGTTGGATTGAACGCCCAGGAAATCGAACGCTTCGCCCGGGGAAGGGACACGGCCAAGGCGAGCGGCCGTGACCTTGCCGCCGCGATCGCCGGCGGCGGCGACGCCGCGACGACCGTGGCCGCTACCCTGGTCGCGGCGCATCTGGCGGGCATCCGGGTTTTCGCCACCGGCGGCATCGGCGGCGTGCACCGCGGCCGTGGATCACACCTCGATGTCTCGGCCGACCTGGCCGAGCTGGCGCGCCGACCGGTCGCCCTGGTCTCGGCCGGGGCCAAGGCAATCCTCGACTTGGCGGGCACGCTCGAGGTATTGGAAACGCAGGGAGTCCCGGTGATCGGCTACGGCACGAACGAGTTTCCCGCCTTCTATTGTCGGCAGAGCGGTCTCCCGCTCGACGTCCAGGTAGACCGCCCGGAAGCCGCGGCCCGCCTGATACAGGCGCACTGGACGCTTGGTCTCGGCGGCCTCCTGATCGCCAATCCCCCGCCCGGGGCAGCGGCACTCGATCCGGTCGAAGTCGAAGCGCTGGTCGGCCGGGCCCTTGACGACGTGCGGTCCGCGCGCGTCGGCGGCAAGCGTCTAACGCCGTTCCTGCTCGACCGGGTCAACGAATTGAGCGGTGGCCGGACCCTGGAGGCCAACGTCGCCCTGATCGAGGCGAATGCCGCCCTCGGCGCCGAACTTGCCGCAGCCGTTCTGGCGCTCGACCGCGGCTGACAGGATTGGGGCAGAAAGCGCGAATTTCTGCAAATTTATCAACGAACTGTCCGTTAACCATATAGCGGCTTGATCTCGGAAAAGGATTCTCGATCCGGGGTTATTTGGTTAAGCCTGATGCTTAATTTGTGCGAAAGAGTTTTGCTGTATTCCTATGAACGGTGCGCGCGGGGATCGCCTCCCCGCTTTGGTCCGCCGCAACGAGAGAGCAGAGAGCCTCATGGCCGACTCCTTGAAAATCTGCGTAGTGGATGACGACCGCGACGTCGCAGAGGGTTTGGCCGAAATTCTCCAAATGGTCGGCCACCAGGTGCAGACCGTCTTCGCAGGCCCGGATGCCCTGCGCGTCCTGGGCCAAGAAGATTTCGATATCGCCTTCATCAATGCCGAGTTGCCCGATCTGACCGACCTCGAGAGCTTCATGGAGGTCCGCAAGATCAATCCCGGCATGAAGACTGTCATGATGACCGGCTACACCATCGAGCAGTTGCTCAGGCAGGCGGTGGGCAGCGGATCGGTGAACGTGCTGCAAAAACCCGTCACGATGGACGAGGTGGTGCGGGCCTTGGACGTGGCCAAGCCCAAGGGCATCGTCCTGGTTGCCGAGGACGACCCCGAGATCAGCGACAAGATTCGAAATACCTTGGTTCTGCAGGAGTATCGGGTCAGGGTCGCCCATACGACCGGAGAAGCGCTGGATGCGGTTGGCGCCGGTGACTGCGACATCCTGGTTCTCGACCTACGTCGCCCCGTCATCGACGCATTGGAAGTCTATATCGAACTCGAGAAACAGGACCTGGGCCTGCCCACGATCGTGATCAGCACCCATCCGGACAAGCAAGCCGGTCCGATCGACGTACTGCGCGACCAGACCGTCACGGGGATACTGATCAAGCCCTTCGATCCGGCGCGATTGCTTGCGGCCCTGGAGAAGACGCACAAGAAAGGTGCTCCTGCCCCGGTCGAAGAAGAACCGCAAGAAGCAGATCGGGCCGAGGCCCGGGGCGGCCGTATCCTGGTCATCGATGACGATCGGGACGTGGCCGAGGGTATGGCCGACGTTCTCACCGACATGGGTCATACCGTCGAGATCGCGCTTACCGGCAGCAAGGCCCTGGAGATCGCCGAACGGTTCGACGCGCAAATCGCGCTCGTCGATATCAAGCTGGGACGGACCAGCGGCCTCGAACTGATAGCCTCCCTGGAGAAGCTGCGCCCGGGCATCGTCAACGTCGTGATCACCGCCAACGCCGGCAAGGAATCCGTCATCGCGTCTATGCGCAGCGGGGCTTTCGACTTTCTCAACAAACCCACGCATCCACGGGATCTTTTCGCGGTGCTCGACCGCTGCTTCGAGAAGATAGACACGCAGAAGAATCAGACACGGAACGTACCCGCCGACGAGCCTTCGCCCGACCTTCGCGCCAGCGTGGGTCATGAACTCCGCGACCCGCTAAACGCGGTCATCGGATTCTCCGAGATCCTGGGCGACGAGATGCTGGGGCCGCTTGGCTCCGAGCAGTATGTGCACTACGCCAAGGGCATCAACGAGGCCGGTCAGCATCTGACCACAGTCATCGACGACCTGTTCGAGGACAGCCAGGCGGAGTCCGGCATGATAGAATCGGGCGAACCCCAGCCCGAGGCGCCCAGTTCAGAAGAAGCGGAACCGAAGCAGAGCGAGTCGGGCCAAACCGTCGAAGAAATATCGAACGAATTCGAGCCGGACGATCCGGATCTCACCGAAACCACGGTAGAAGAACAGGAGGCGTTCGACCTCGGCCAGTCGGAAACCTTCGAGGCCCTTGCCGATGAGTCGGCGGCAGACGAAACGGAGAACGTCGAGCCGCACACTTACGAGCCGCAATCGAGCGAACTAGAGCCGGACATGCCGGAATTCCGCGACCCCTTCGGCAATGAAGAAGAGGCCCACTCGGCGGACTCCGGCGGACAAGACTATATCGCAGCCATGGCTGAAGACCCGGCGGCGGCCGAGACGGATACGGCCGAGTCCACTGCATCCGGTTCGGGCTCGAACGAACTCTATTCCGACCGGCCGGATATTGCTGCGCTCTTCGCCGAAGACCCGGAAGCACGCGAAGCGGACCCCGGACCGGCCGGACCTAATGGGCCGGAACCGGATGTGGCCCAGCCAGACCCGTTGGATCCGCAATTCCAGGATCCGGATCTATCGGGAATTTCAGCCGACGAGCCGTGGCAGGTGACAGAGGACCTGGACAACCTGTTGTCCGGCGCGCTCGACTCCCTGGAACCGGACGTTCAGGACCCGGCCCTGAACGACCCGAACTGGGCCGAACCGTACGCCCCTGAAGTCGAACAGGCCGACCCGGAGTGGAGCGAACCGGAGCCATATGCGCCCCGGGACGACGCGGTCGGCCAGGACGCGCCGCTTGCAGACCAATCGGAAACATACGATGCGCCCGCCTCAGAACCGGACCCGGCTGAGCCCGAGGTCCATGATCCCGGCCCGAGCGAAGCCGCGTGGGACGAACCCGCGACGGATCGCCCAGAGATGCAGGGTCCAGTCCTCGACGAGTCCGGCGCACACGACGGGGACGGGAACGAGGACGAGGAAGACAAGGAAGACGAGGACAACGAGGAAGGCGACCGGAACGAGATCCAGAACGGCAACGGTCGCAAGATCCTGAAATTCGGGCCCTTCAAGAAAGTCATCTGACAGTCGAGCGCCGGTATCGCGGGCGGACGCGGTCTCGCGGACGCGCGCGACCCTACCGACCGTTGAAGCGGTGACCGGCCGCAAGAGCCGCGCTATCCTGCCGAGGTGACCGCGCTATCCGCATTACCGGAGAAACACCTCCCTCTGCCCCACCGCTTCGCCGAATGGTTCGCGGCGAAGGGCTGGCAACCCCACGCGCATCAGCTCGATATGCTGGCGGCGGCGGACTCGGGCAGGTCCGCGTTGCTGATCGCGCCGACCGGCGGCGGCAAGACCTTGGCCGGTTTCCTGCCCGCCCTGATCGACTTGGCGGAAAGCCCGCGCGACGGACTGCACACGCTCTACGTCTCGCCCTTGAAGGCACTCGCCGTCGACATCCACCGCAACCTGACGCGGCCGATCCAGGAGCTGGGCCTCGACATTGACTGCGAGACGCGCACCGGCGATACGCCCCAGGCCAAGCGCCAGCGCCAGCGTCGCCGCCCTCCACAACTTCTGCTGACCACGCCGGAATCGCTCGCCCTCCTGCTCTCCTACCACGACGCGCCGCAGGTGTTCGCAGGCCTGAACTCGGTGGTGGTCGACGAGTTGCATGCGCTGGCCGACAACAAGCGCGGCGATCTGCTGGCGCTCGGTCTGGCCCGCCTGCAAGGCTTGGCGCCCGGCTGCCGCCGGGTCGGCCTCTCGGCCACGGTGCACGACCCGCAGGCGCTGGTCGCCTGGCTCTCGCCGACGGGGCGCCATGAGGACGCACCGCTCCGCCTGATCCAGGCCGGCGGGGGCGCCGCGCCCGAGGTCGAGATCCTGGGGACTCGCGCCCATCTGCCCTGGTCCGGACACATGGCGGTCCATGCCCTCGCCGAGGTCTTCGAGCGCATCCGCGCGGCACGCACCACGCTCGTCTTCGTCAACACCCGCGCCCAGGCTGAGATCGTGTTCCGCGAGCTGTGGCGGCTCAACGAGGAGGGCCTCGCGATCGCGCTGCACCACGGCAGCCTCTCGGCCGAACAGCGGCGCAAGGTCGAGGCGGCCATGGCGCGCGGCGAGCTGCGCGCGGTGGTCGCGACCTCCTCGCTCGATCTCGGGGTCGACTGGGCGGCGGTCGATCTGGTGGTGCAGGTCGGCGCGCCCAAGGGCGTCTCGCGCCTGCTTCAACGCATCGGCCGGGCCAACCACCGCCTCGACCGGCCGAGCCGGGCGCTGCTCGTTCCGGCCAACCGCTTCGAGGTGCTGGAATGCCGTGCCGCGCTGGACGGCCTGCGCGCCGGCACCCTGGACGGCGACCCGGCCAAACCCGGCGGCCTCGACGTGCTGGCCCAGCACATCCTCGGCACCGCCTGCTCCGGGCCCTTCGATGCCGAGACCCTCTACGCCGAGGTGACGCGCGCCGCGCCCTACGCCGCGCTCCCGCGCCCGGACTTCGACGACGTGCTGGCCTTCGTCGCCGACGGCGGCTACGCGCTCGGCGGTTACGAACGCTACCGGCGGCTCGGGCGAGACCGCGAAGGACGCTACCGGGTCGCCTCGCCGGCCCATCTGCGCCGCTACCGCATGAACGTCGGCACGATCGTCGAAGCGCCGACGGTCCGGGTGAAGCTGAAGCGCGGCCGCATGCTGGGCGAGGTCGAAGAGCACTTCGTCCGGGGCTTGGTCCCCGGCGACAGCTTCGTCTTCGCCGGCGAGCTCCTGACCTTCGAAGGCCTGCGCGAGACCTGGGCCGAGGTCATCCGCGGCCCTGCCGGCGGCGAACCCAAGGTGCCGGCCTACGCGGGAGGCCGCTTGCCGCTCTCGACCCACCTGGCCGAGCGCGTGCGCGCCATGCTCGAAGCCCCGGGACGTTGGCGTGACCTGCCGGCGAACGTCGCCGATTGGCTGTTCATGCAACGCCGGCGCTCGATCCTACCGCCGGTTGAAGGCCTGCTGGTCGAAACCTTCCCGCGCGGCCAAAAGCAGTTCCTGGTCGCCTACTGCTTCGAGGGGCGCAACGCGCACCAAACCCTCGGCATGCTGCTGACCCGGCGCATGGAGCGCGCGGGCCTGGGGCCGCTGGGCTTCGTCGCCACCGACTACGTGCTCGCGGTGTGGAGCCTCGAGCCCGTGACCGACGCGGCCGCGCTGCTCGACCAGGACATGCTGGGCGACGACCTGGAAGAATGGATGGCGGACTCCTCCATGCTGCGCCGGACCTTCCGCCAGGTCGCGGTGATCGCCGGCTTGATCGAGCGGCGCTATCCCGGCCGGGAAAAGAGCGGCCGTCAGGTCACCGTCAGCGCCGATTTGATCTACGACGTGCTGCGCAAGTACGAGCCGGACCACGTGCTGCTGCGCGCGACCCGGGCCGACGCCGCGGGCGGCCTGACCGACATCGGCCGCCTGGCCGGGCTGCTGGCCCGCGTCCAGGGTCGCATAACGCATCGCGCTCTGCCCCGGGTCTCGCCGCTCGCCGTGCCGGTCCTGCTCGAGATCGGCAAGGAACAGGTCACTGGCGCCGCGCTCGACGAATTGCTCGACGAAAGCGCGCGGGCGCTGATCGAGGAGGCCACGGGTAGGCTGCAGGTGATACAGGCGGAGCTGCCGCTGTGAGACGCGGTTCCGAGGTCCTGGTCAACGGCGTGGAGCTGCTGGCCGACGTTTCAGGAGCGCTCTACTGGCCGGCGCTGCGCACGCTGGTGGTCGCGGATCTGCATCTGGAGAAGGGCTCGGCATTCGCGGCACGAGGACAGCTGCTGCCGCCCTACGACAGCGCCGCGACGCTGCAGGCCCTGGCCGAGGTTATCGTCCGTCGCGATCCCGAGCGGGTCATCTGCCTGGGCGACAGCTTCCACGACGACGGCGCGGCCGGGCGCTTGGCGTCCGCCGACGGCGCGGCGTTGCGCCGCCTGACCGCCGCCCACGACTGGATCTGGATCGCGGGCAATCACGACCCTGTCCCCCCGGTCGCTTGGGGCGGGAAGGTCGAAACCCGGGTCACGCTGGGCGCGCTCGCATTCCGGCATCGGGCCGGCGGCGACCGCGCACCCGGGGAGATTTCGGGCCACTACCACCCCACGGCCTCGGTGCGCACGCGCGCCAGGCGGATCACTGGGCGCTGTTTCGTGGGCGACGGCAGGCGCCTGATTCTGCCCGCCTTCGGCGCCTACACCGGCGGCCTCGACGTGCTCGACCCGGCCATCGCCGGGCTTTTTCCGCGCGGCTTTTCGGTCCACCTGCTCGGCCGCGGCGCGGTCCACAGCTTCTCCGGGACGGCATTGGCGGCCGGATAGGTCCTGCGGGCCGGCGGCGACCCGTGGATCAGGAAGCCGATCGTCGGCGCGGGATTGCGGGTCGGTGCCACCCATCACCGCTCATACCGGGGGCTCATGGGAAGTCAACAGATCGACCGGATCTGTGGCTGGGCCTGCGAGCACGCACCCTGAAACGAGATCTTTCGTTATAGTTGCTTTCTTTTCAAGGATATTCTCCCTTCTCAACGTTCTGGGCCAGCCCCGTCAGGCAGTGCGGGCAATGATCTTTTTCGGGAAGAAATCGCCGGACCGGGTGTTTTCTGAACAACGGCCATTGCAACTACAGAGTAGGTAAAATCTTATGAAAAACAAAACCATAGCCGATGAAGCCGTCGAGACGAACGTCGACCTGGACCGGCGGCGAGCCCTTGCCCGTCTCGGGCTCGGTCTTTCGGCCGCCTACGCGGTCCCGGCCCTACTGACCTTGAGCCGCGGCGCCCACGCCTCGAGCGGCGATGGCGGCTCTGGCGGCTCGGGTGGCTCCGGCGGCGATAGCGGCTCCGGCGGCAGCGCCTCTGGCGCCAGCGTCAGCGGTCCGAGCAGCGACGATCCGGCGGTCGTGTCGGACGGTAGCAGCGGCCCGTCCGTCGATCCCTAGCCCTAGACAACTTTCATCCGCCGGGCCCTTTACGGGCCCGGCGGGCTCTTTGTAGGATCCCCGACAGAGCGTGAGTCGAACAACGGCGTCGAGCCGGACGAGGCGCTGTGCCTGATAGATTGCTTCTCGAATTCGAAGGTCTGAGCCACCGGATCGCCCTGCTGGACTGCCGCGAGGTCTATGCCTGCTTTCCGGGGGTGTTCCGCGGCTGGAAGATCCATGAAGCCGGAACCGCCGACCAACCCCCGATCCTGACCCTCGCGGGCTCTGGCGAAGGCTATACCCTGGAAACCCCCTGGCTCGACCAGCCGCTGGTGCGCCGCGACAAGATCGACGCGCTCTGCGGCTTCATCGCCGAGTTCATCCGGGCCTATGTCAACGACGACCAGCGGCTGCTCTGCCTGCACGGCGCGGCAGCCGAGTTCGCCGGCAAACTCGTGGTCTTTCCGAACCGCTACCGGGCCGGCAAGAGCGTGCTCTCCGCCTGCCTGGCGGCGGCCGGGGTGCGCCTCTTCGCCGACGACGTGCTGCCGATCGGCGGGCCGGACGACCTCGGCATGGCGCCGGGCATCGTGCCGCGTCTGCGGCTGCCGCTGCCGGACAACCTGACTCCGGCAACAAGGGACTTCCTGGAGGCCCGCCGGGGACCGAGCGGCAAGCGTTATCTCTACCTGGACTTGGCCGCGGCGGAACTCGCCAGCTACGGCACGCTGGCGCCCATCGGCGGTTTCGTGCTGCTCGAGCGGGAAGCGGGGGCGGATCTCGATCTCGCGCCGGTCGACCCGGGCGAGATGCTGCGCCAAGTGATCTGGCAGAACTTCGCCCGCGAGACCCCGGCGCCCGAGATCCTGCGGCGCCTGGAGCGCATCGTCGGTCGCGCCCGCTGCCTTCGCCTGCGCTACGACCGGGCGGACGAGGCCGTGGCCCTGCTCAAGGAAACATTCGCGAGCTGGCCCGCGGCCGCGGAGGATCCCGAAGGAGCGGTTCAGGATGCACATGGCCCGGGGCCGTCCGCGCCGACAGGGAACGTCCCGACCGGTTGCTATCTGCGCAATCCGGACATTACCGAAACGAAGGTGGGGGTGGAACACTTCCTGGCCGACTCGAAGGGCGCGGCGATCCACAACCTCAACGCCGTCGGCTCTGCGCTCTGGCAGCTCATGGCCGAGCCCAGGACCATCGATGAGCTGGTCGACCCGCTGCACGCCGCCTTTCCCGAGGTCGCTCGCACGCAGATCGAGCAGGACGTGCGCGCACTGCTCAAGGGTCTCATCGCCAAGCGGCTCGTGATGGCGGGATCCGAGGACATCCGGGGGCGCCAGAGCGCCTCGTGAAAGGTGCCCCTGGAAAGCCGGCTAGCTGTCGCTGATCAGAACCAACCGCGTCTTCCACTGGCCCTCGGGCGCGCGGCAGGCGATGGCGCGGCGAATCTCCGATTTGCCGTCCAGCGCCTCCAACGCGGTGTATTCCCGGCACCACTGGCCGCCTCTGTTCTTGAAGGTGCGCACCGGCGTAATCTCGCCGGTCTTGCCGCTGTCCGGATTGCGCCAGGCAGCGGCCTCGCCGCTCACATTTTTCTCCAAGGCCTGGGTTAACGCCGCTTCCCTGACCCGCTGATCCGCCTGCCCGACGGCGTGGAGCCGGGCGATCTCCTGCTCGACCCGGTAGTCGACCAACAGGAACCCGCCGCCCAGCCCGACGATCAGCATGGCAAGCGACGCGGCAAGCGCAACGGGCCAAGGACTGCGCCAGGGACCGCTGCGGCTCGCCCGCTCGGCGGACGTTGCCTGGATCGCCTGGAGGACGCGGGCCGGAACCGGCGCGTTCAACGGTTCGTTGAAGGCCGAGCGCAACAGCTCGGCGCTCTCGCGCAGCCGGCGGACGGTTTCGCGGGCTTCGGAATCCCCGGCAAGCGCCGCTTCCACGCGCGCAGTCTCGCTCTGGTCGAGTTGTCCGTCTACGTAGGCGACCAAGAATTCCGGATCGATAAATTGGGTCATGACGTCACCTCGCCGGTTCCGGGGTCGGGGTCGGCTGTTCGCCGCCAACGAAGGCTTTCAGGGCCAGCCGCGCCCGGGCGAGGCGGCTGGTCACGGTGCCGATGGGCAGCTCCAGCATTTCCGAGACCTCCCGGTAGGACAGGCCCTCCACGGTAACAAGCAGCAGGATGGTCTTCTGCTCCTCGGGCAAGCGATCGACGAAACCGCGCACCGCCTCGAAGGTCATCTGCGCCTCGGCGGCCCGCACTCCGTCCACCGTGCCGTGCTCGACCGGGTCGATGCTGGCCAGGTGCTGGCCGCGCACGCCCTTGGCGCGCAGGTCGTTCAGATGGAGGTTGCGTGCGATGCGATACATCCAACTGTCCAGCCGGGTCCCCGGTTGCCATTGATCGATGTGGCGGATCGCCCTTTCGCAGGTCGCCTGCAAAAGGTCGTCGCCGTCGTGCACAGAGCCGGTCAGGCCGTAGGCGAAGCGGCGCAGTCGGGGCAGAAACGCGAGCATTTCACGGCGAATCGTCTCGTCCAACTCTGATCGCACCCTTTGCCTGAGACCACCCTGGAGACCCTGGTGGACCTGAAGTGTCCCGGATCCTCGAGGACCGACCTCAATTCAACAACACGCGAAATCGGGGTTTATTCCCCCTGCACGACGCTATTACACTACTCAGTACCAGAGAAACCGACCTACGTTATGGTTAACGACCGTGTACGAAAAGACCCTTGGTCGGCGGAAGATTTCTTGCCCTGAGGTGTTATTTGGGCAAGACAGGTAGAGGTGGCGCTCCCTCGCGCCAGTCGCGGGGATCGCGGCAAAGAGTTACACACGGGCAGGAAGCAGTCGATGTCGATCAACCAGTTCCGGCGCAATCTTCGCCTACTCGCCTCGACCAGCGTCTTGGCCTGCGCGATTATTGGGGCGCCGGTCTCCGTACGGGTCCAGCTGGACGGCCCGGGTTGGCATTTCGAAGCGCCTCTGATCGGTTCCGGAGTTTTTCGTCATACCTCCGGCGAGAGCTTGGAGCCCGGCACCGCGGAGCTCGGTACCGACAGGAGCGCTGACGAAGCGCGGCGCAAGGCCCTGGCGCGCCTCGGCCTGGGTGAAGGCACACCCTATGAGCCTCCCGTATTGCTCACCCTGAGCCAGGCCCAGGCAGCGTCCGGCAGTGGCAGCGGTGGTGACAGCGGCGGTGATAGCGGTTCCTCAGGGGGCGACGACTCCGGTGGCAACAGCGGCCCCGGAGGGGCATCCGGCCCAAGCAGCGGCACATCGGGGACTTCCGGTACGGCCGGCGCGAGTGGCGGCAGCTTTGGCGACGTGGAGCAGGCAGGCCCCAGTCTCAGCCAGGATGAAGAGGCGACAGCGATCAGCACCGGTTGGCAGTGAGTAGCCGCGTCCCGAATCCTTACTATGGACTGCCGTGGCTGGCAGCTTTCATGCTCGCGTCATGCACGGCGCAGGGTCCGGGATCATCCCAGGAGGCGGCGCGGGACACGTTCTACGATGGCTTGAGCACCGAGGAAATCGCGGTCGCGCAGCAGGCCGTCCAAGAGGCGCTCGAAAGCCGGCTGAGCAACGAGACGTCCCAGTGGACGTACCCAAACGGCAGCTCAGGCTCGGTCACGCCGCTCCGCACCTTCCGCACCAAGACGGGTCACTATTGCCGGGACTATGCCGAATCCCTCGCCAAGGGGTCTCAGCCGGGCTCCACCGTCAGGACGGCATGCCGCGGCAGCCAGGGTATATGGCGGGTGGTCAAGCGCTAACGTCGGCCCCAGAGCGCTGGACCGCGCTCGACTTCGCGGTGCTCGCACGCATCGACAGCGTCAGCAACGCCGGAGGACAGCAAAACCAGCACGCCCGGCGAGCCGGCTAAGTCCGCCGGCGGTTTCGGCTGTCTCGAACAGATGGGCCCCGACCTGAGCACCGGCGACGAGGCCGAGGCCATCCAGCGTGGAGGGCAATAACAGCCACGCCTCGGATCGCCCTGCAGGGCCTGATCGGCAACCAAACCCCGCACTCGACAGACCGCGCCTAGCCCGCATTTCTCACACTGTCCACGGTCTGCGTCGCGTTCAGGCGGTGCGCTCGGCTAGGAGAAGGGCGAAAAGCGCAGCCGTAGCTACGGTTGAGGCTTTCGACGCGGCCGACACCCGGCTGGGCGCGACCCAGCCGTGCGGCGCGATGCTGAAGCATCGGGCAAGCGGCTTGACGCACCCTGTTGGCGGGACAGCGTCGCGCAGACCATGGACAGTGTGAGAAATGCGGGCTAGCGGCGGACTTACGGGTCTCGTCTACCGGTGGCCTTCCCGATCTCCCCGCACGAACTTTTCTTTCGCCGCGCGGGAAGAAATCGCCGTTCGGCGTGTTTGGTTAATGGAAGGTTAACGCACTCCCTTTGTCCTACGCTCGAGAGGAGTTATGTCATGAGCAACAAAACCGAAGAGAAAGCGACCGACGGGCTCACGGCCGAAATGAATCGCCGCAGGGCACTTGCCCGCATTGGCTTGGGCGTTTCCGTTGCCTATGCAGCACCGGTCCTGATGAACCTAAGCCAAGCGGCGGCGTCGTCCGGCAGCGGTTCGAGCGGACCGAGCGGCCACGGCGGGCCGGACGGCGACGAAGGGTCGAGCGGCCACAGCGGGCCGAGCGGCCACGGCGAGTCGAGCGGCGACGAAGGGTCGAGCGGCGACGAAGGGTCGAGCGGCCACAGCGGGCCGAGCGACTATAGCGAAGGGCCCAGCTCTCCCTCGGGACCGAGCGACTATAGCGAAGGGCCCACCTCTCCCTCGGGACCGAGCGACTATAGCGAAGGGCCCACCTATCGCTAAGAATCGAGGGGTCCTTCGGGCTCGATCGGTCTCACGCCGACCTAATCTCGGGGATCCTCGAGAACGCGGCAGAGAAAGCAGCGTTCGGAATGTGATGCGCGGCGAGGCCGGCCCCTACCCGGCCTCGCCGAGGCATTCGTCGAGGATGCCGAGCGCCCGGTCCATTTCGTCTTCGGTGACGACGAGCGGCGGGCTCAGGGTCAGCACGCTGCCCATGGTGGTTTTGAAGCTGAGCCCGCGGTCGAGCGCCCGATACAGGACCTCCTCGGTGGCCTCCGTCGCGGGCTCCTTGCTCTCCCTGTCGGCCACCAGCTCCAGTCCGAGCAGCAGCCCGCGCCCGCGCACGTCGCCGACCAAGCGATGCCGGTCCTTCAGGTCGTGCAACCGTTCGAGCGCGCGGGCCCCGACCTCGGCGGCATGCTCGACCAGCCCCTCCTGCTCGATGATCTCGATCGTGGTGAGCGCCGCCCGGGCGGTCACCGGGTTCTTTTCGTGGGTGTAGTGGCCGACCGCCCAGGCACCGGCCGCGTCCAGCCCGGGCTGGCAAAGCACGGCCGCAATGGGCAGCATGCCGCCGCCCAGCGCCTTGCCGAGAACCAGGATGTCCGGCACCACCGCCTCGTGCTCGCAGGCGAACATGCGCCCGGTCCGGCCCAGCCCGGTCGGGATCTCGTCGAAGATCAAGAGCGCCCCATGGTCGTCGCAGGCCTGGCGCACCGCCTGCCAGAAGCCCGGCGGCGGCAGGTAAGGCACGGCACGGGCCGGCTCGGCGACCACCGCCGCCACGTCGCCCTCCTTCTCCAGCACGTAGCGTACGAAATTGGCGCAGGTCATGTGGCAGAGATCGAGCTGTGGCCGACCGTCGCGATCCGGATAGCCATAGGGGCAGCGGTAGCAGGTGAAGGGGGCGACATGCTCGCCGCCCGGCAGCAGCGGCCCGACCGGCCCGGAGCGGAATAGCTGCTCGCCGCCAACGCTGGCGCCGCCGAAGCCCGCGCCGTGGAAAGAATCCCAGAACGACACGGTCTTGTGCCGGCCCGTGGCCGCGCGGGCGACCTTGAGCGCCACGTCGATCGCGTCGGATCCGCCGGTCGTGAACAGCGCCTTGGAGAGCGCGCCCGGCGAGATCCCGGCCAGCTTGCGCGCCAGCGCCACGGCCGGCTCGCAGGTAAAGCGCCGCGGCGCGAAGGGCAACTCGTCGAGCTGCGCCTTGATCGCCGCCTTGAGCCGCGGATGGCCGTAGCCGATGTGATGGACGTTGTTGCCGTGGAAGTCCATGTAGCGCCGGCCGGCCAGGTCCTCGATCCAAATGCCCTCGGCGCGGCGCACGACCGAAAGGCAGGGCGTCGAGATCGACTGGTGCAGAAAGTAGCGGGCGTCCTGCTCGACCAGCGCCCGGGTCGCCGCATCGTGGGTCGCCGCCGTCCAGCGCCGCCGGCGTTCGGAGGTGTTGCTCTCGCCTTCCGAGAGATGCGGCACGGCTCCCGGCTTGACCTTGCCCTCATTTGTGCTCATGGCTTTGCGCTGTGCTCCAAGGCCGCGACATGGACGACTGCCAGGTCGAAGGCATCGGTTCGCGGTCCCGCGCCGGACGGGTCCCGCTTGGCGCGTCACTGGACTTGCGGCGCCAAGCGGGACGGGTTCGGACCGATGAACGCCTTTCGAGCTATGGCTTTTCGCCGCGGGCCAGGCGCTCGTTGACGTCGTCGATGACCTCGGGCAGCTGGGTGAACTCGTCGATGACGTAGTGGGCACCCGCCTTGCGCAGGATCTCCCGAGTCAGGGCCAGGCGACGCTGCATCTCCTCGTCGGGCAGGCTCTTGGCCTCGTCGAGCGAATTGACGTTCATGTAGTTGCTATAGCGGGCGATGCCGACGCCCCAGCAGCCGGCTTCCAGGGCCTCGCCGACGCCCGAGACGGTGTCGTCGACCTTCACGACGGACTGGATCGGATGCACGTCCAGCATGTCCAGGTTGCGATAGACCATAAAGGGCTTGGGGCGCGCGCCGTGCTCGACCTCGTCGCCGGCGACCGAGGCATCGGGCGTGTAGCCCTGCTTCTTGGCGTCCTCCTCGAGGATGTCGACCATGGAGCGCACGAAGCCGGTCGAGCTGCCGATCTTGATGCCGTAGTCGTTCTGCAGCCTCTGCGTGGTCTCGGCCACGCCGGGCAGCAGGTCCGTGTACTGGCGCAAGCACTCGAGCTGCATCGGCACGAAGTCCGCGAACATGCGGTCGATGTCGCCCTGGTCGGGGTCCTTGCCGTGGACCGCCTTCCAGCGTTCGCGGATCTCAGGCACCTCGGTCAGCGCCTTGATGTGAAGATCCTTCCTGAGCCCCATGGGCCCCCGGGCCTCGAGCATGGAGATCTCGACACCGTGCTTCCCGAACACGTCGACGAAAACCACGGCAGGAGCCAGCACATAGGCGTCAGCGGTGGTGCCGCTCCAATCCAGAACGATCCCCTTGACCTTGCCCCTGTAGCTTCTGGTGTAAACGTAATCCGAACGCAGACTCATCATGTCCTCCTATGGATTTGTCCCACGGGTGCCGGGCCGGCTCCCTATTTCTACGCGTTTGCTTCGCCGGGCCGACAAGCCCGCCTTCCGCCGACCTCAGGCGGCCGCCGGCATACAGTTGGCCACGCCCATTTCGCCGAGCGTCTCGCGGATGGCGGCGAGCGCGCCTTCCATCTGTTCGGGTCCCAGGCGGCCGATGCAGCCGATGCGAAAGCTGTCGGCAACGGTCAGCTTGCCCGGATAAATGACATAGCCGCTCCGGCGCAGCCGGTCGTAGAAGGCCTCGAAGTCGAACTTCGGATCGACCGGCTTGTGAAATGTCACGATGACCGGCGCCTGCAGCGCGTCGGGCAGCAGCGTGCGAAAGCCGAGCGCGCGCATGCCCTCGATCAGGATCCGGCAGTTCCGGGCGTATCGCGCGCCGCGTCCCGCGACACCGCCCTCGGCCTCGAACTCCTCGAGTGCCCGGTCGAAGGCGAGGATGCAGTGGGTCGGCGGCGTGAAGCGCCACTGGCCGTTCTGTTCCATCGAAACCCATTGGTCGTAGAGATCGAGGCTGAGCGAAGGGCTGTTGCCCTTGGTCCGCTCCAGCGCCTCCTTGCGTGCGATGCAGAAACCCATGCCGGGCACGCCTTCCAGGCATTTGTTGGACGAGGCCACCACGGCATCGAAGGGTATCGCGCGCGCGTCCAGCGGGATCGCCCCGAAGGCGCTCATCGCGTCGATCAGGAGGCCTCGGCCGTGCCTGGCCGTCACTTCGGCCACGGCCTGGAGCGGGTTGAGGATGCCCGAGGTCGTCTCGCAGTGGACCACGGCGACATGGCTTACTTCGCGGTCGGCAGCCAGTGCGGCGTCGAGCGCTTGGGGATCGACCGGCGTGTCCTCGGGCGTTTCCTGGATCACCGTGGCGCGGTCGTAGTACTCGCAGATCCGGGCGATCCGCTTGCCGTAGGCGCCGTTCACCAGGACCAGGACCTTGCCGTCGGGCGGCACGAAGTTGCCCATCATGGCCTCGACCACGAAGGTGCCGCTGCCTTGGAGCGGCACGCAGACGTGGCCGTCATCGCCGTTCACGATCTCGACCAGCCGCTCGCGGACCCGCCGGTTGACCGCGATGAAACGCGTATCGCGCGAGCCGTAGTCGTGCAGCATGGCCTCTTTGATACCTGGCGAGGTGGTCAGCGGGCCGGGTGTGAGCAGCCAGGGGTCGCCGGTCGGCGAAGCGGAAGGTGCGGTGGTCATGGCGGGTGTCCCCTCGTTGTCATGCGGTGGACGGTTGCGCACTATGGGAACGATCATTAATATAAATCAAATCGATATTTTTTATATCTATCATAGGTTATATCGATGAATTTTGCTCAGCTTCGGGCCTTCCATGCGGTCGCGACCGCGGGCAGCTATACCCGGGCCTCCGAGACCCTCCACGTCACCCAGCCGACCCTCTCGGGCCAAGTCAAGGCGCTGGAGGAAAGTTACGGCGTGCGGCTGTTCGAGCGACGGGGGCGGGGCGTCGAACTGACCGGGCTGGGCCGCGGGCTGCTCGACATCACCCGCCGACTCTACGCGATCGAGGCCGAAGCGGAGCAGCTGCTCTCGGCGGCCCGCAGTCTGACCGGCGGCCAGCTACGGGTCGGGGCCGACGCGCCCTACCACGTGATCCCCCTGCTCGCCGCCTTCAACCGGCGCCATCCGGGCATCCAGCTCTCGCTGAGCTTCGGCAACTCGGAGAAGGTGCTGCACGACCTCTTCGAACGGCGTAGCGAGGTGGCGGTTCTGGCCGACCTCAAGGCCGACCGGCGGCTCTACGCCCTGCCCTTCCGCAGGGACCGCCTGGTGGTCTTCGTCGAGCGGGGCCATCCCTGGGCCCGGCGCCGCAGCATCCGGCTGGCCGAGTTGGCCGACCAGCGGCTGGTGCTGCGCGAGCCGGGCTCGATCACGCGGGCCATCTTCGAGCGGGCGATTGCGGCGGCCGAAGTGGCGCCGGGCGAGATCCTGGAGATCGGCAGCCGCGAGGCGGTGCGCGAGGCGGTGGCCGCGGGCCTCGGCATCGGCGCGGTCTTCGAGAGCGAGTTCGGCCGCGACCCGCGCCTGCACGCGCTGGCCGTGCGCGATGCGGATCTGGAGGCCGTCGAGTCCGCCGCCTGCCTCGAGGACCGCCGGCCGGTGCGCGTCGTGCGCGCCTTCTTCGATCTCATACGGGAAACGAACCCGGCGATTTGATGGCCGGCGGCAAGGCCGCGGTTCTTGCCTGTCGCGTAACCTGTCGGTAGTAATTTTGGAGCATTCTGCCTCGGACGACTCGGCCGGACCCTCCTCGGGGATGGGTCGATCGGCCTTGCCGTACCATGGTCATGAGCCAATTTCGCCCGTGGACGACCGTGGCAAGTCGAGAGGTTCGATGAACGTGCCAGACATCATCGGGAATATCTGTCGGGCCTTATCCGGCTGGCCGGACGTATTGGATTTTCAGGTAATAATGTTCAGGGGTAGATCATGACGGGACCTTCGCGTTGGACACGAGCGCCCACTTGGTTTGCAATCCTTTTGGTGGCGGTCGCTCTCTCGGCCTGCATCACGGTCGTCGAGCAACAGCGGCCCTACGTGCAGCCCCAGCCCCAGGTGCCTCTGGTACCGTCGATCGAGGGCCTGGCGTTGGACCGCGCCCGGGCAGAGCTCGAGCACGCCGGCTACCGGCTGGGCCACGTGGCCAAGGAGAGGGACCGCTACGCTCCGCCACGATCGGTTCTCTGGCAAGACCCGGAACCCTATACACGGGCGCCCAGGGGCAGCCGTGTGGACGTCGTTATCGCAGCGCGCGCCCTGCCCGATGCCGCCCCGCCGCCGGACCTGACCTCGGTTCCGGAGCTTCACGGCCTCAGGCTCAAGAAGGTCCGGCGTGAACTCAGGCGCGCCGACCTTCGCCTTGGCGAGGTCACCGAACGCTTTACCAACCGCGCGCCCGCAGGCACCGTTATCCGGCAGCGTCCCTCCGCGACGCGTCGGGTAGAGCCCGGCAGCACCGTCAACATAGTGATCGCCCGGGCCGAGGCCAACCAGCCGGTCGCCGGGGCCAAAGTGCCGAAACTGCGCGGCCTGCCCCTCCAAAAGGCCCGCGCCAGACTGGACCAGGCGCAGCTTCGCCTGGGTCAGGTCACGGAAAGGGCCGATAACAACGCCCGCAGGGGAACCGTGATCGGCCAGCAGCCCGCGCCGCGGACCCAGGTCCGGCCCGGCACCGCGGTCGACCTGGTGATCGCCGGACGGCAGCCGAACCAGCCGGTCGCCGGGGCTAAAGTGCCGAAACTGCGCGGCCTTTCCCTCAAGCAGGCCGGCGCCAGGCTAAAGCAGGCGCAGCTCCGACTGGGCCAAGTGACAGAGAAGGCCGATGGCAACGCCCGCAGGGGAACCGTGATCGGCCAAGAACCCGCGCCGAAGCGGCAGGTCAAGCCCGGCACGGCAGTCGATGTCGTGGTCGCCGGCGCCAGTCAGGAACAGCAGCCCAATGCGGTCGAAGTTCCCGACCTGGTCGGCAAGAATGTCAGAATCGTCGGCGCCTTGCTCGAGCGCTCAGGTCTGAAACTCGGCACGATACGCAAGGAGAAGGAGGGCAACGGCAAGCGCAACACGGTGCTCGTGCAGACGCCGCAGCCCGGCACGATGGTCCGACCGGGCACCGCCGTGGATCTGGTCGTCCTGAGAACGCGAGACAAGTGACGGCGGTCATGGCCCAAACGGCAGACCATGGCGTGATCCGGCGGCACGGCGACGGGCGCGCCCCTCACCTCGTTCGCCAGGCCTGGGTGCGGCGGTGCAGGCCGCGAGTGAGGCCCGCGTGCAGCAGGCGCACGCCGGCATTGGTATAGAAGATCATCATGCCCATGGCCGCGGCCGGAGCGATGTCGCCAGCGTCGTCCATGTTGAGCACCGCGACCGAGGCCAGCGTCGTGTCCGGCGAATATAGGAAGACGACCGCCGAGACCGTCGTCATGGCGTTGACGAAGAGATAGATCGAGATATCCAGGATGGCCGGCAGGCAGACCGGCACGGTGACCCGCGCGAAAATCTTGGTGAATGGCTGTTTGAGCGATTGCGAGACCGCTTCGAACTCCGGGTCCATCTGCTTCAGCGCGGTCACCGCGGTCAGGTGCGAGACCGTGTAGAAGTGGGTCACGGTACAAATCACGAGAATGCCCATGGTACCGTAAACGAAGTTGAGCGGATTGTTCGGGTGGTTGAAGAAGAAGATGTAGGCGAGCCCCAGCACCATGCCCGGGATCGCCATCGGCATCATGGCAAGAAACTGGAAGCCCGTGCGCCCACTGTTGAACCCCTTGCCCTTCTCGACCATGTAGGCCCCGGTGAACACCATGAAAGTCCCGACGACCGCTGTGTAGAACGCCATCCGGACGGAGTTCGCATAGGAATCCCAACCGCCGCCGTCCATGACGTCGAAGTTGTAGTTGCCCAGGCTGAGCGACAGGTTGTAGGGCCAGAACTTGATCAAGGCGGCGTACTGGCAGACCGCTAGCACGCCGAGGACGAAGAAGGCGACGAAGCAACAGTAGGCGAACATGGCCCGATCGAAGCGCCGGCTGGGTTTCGGCTCGTAAGGCACGGCGCGGGCCGAGAGCAGCGCCACCTGTTTCTTCTGGACGATGCGGTCGACCGTGAAGGCGATCAGGGCCGGGATCAGCAGCACCACGCTGACCACCGCGCCCATCTGGAAGTTCTGCTGGCCGATCACCTGCTTGTAGATGTCGACCGCGAGCACGTTGAACTGCCCGCCGATCACCTTGGGCACGCCGAAGTCGGTGATTACTAGGTTGAACACGACGAAGGCCGCGGAAATCAGGCCGTAGCGCGCGCCCGGAATCGTTACGGTCCAGAAGATCCGCGGCTTGGGCGCCCTGAGCGCGACCGCCGCCTCGTAGAGCCTGGCGTCGGCGATCGACAGCGCCGTGATGATGATGATGAGCGCGTGCGGAAAGGTGAAGAAGACCGAGGCGATCACGATCCCGGTCGGACCGTAGATCTCGGAAGGGCCATAGGCGCCGTTGGCCAGCATGTCCCACCAGGGCGCAACCGTCTCTTCACCGAACGCCCACTCCGCCACCTTCAAGACGAGGCTCTGCTTGCCGAAGAGATAGATCAAACCGATGCCGGCGAGCAGCGAGGGCACCAGGATCGGCACCATGGCGATCATCTTGAACGCGCCCTTGAAGCGCATGCAGCTTCGGGTCAGCGCGTAGGCATAGAGAAAGGCCAGCGTCACGGTGACGATCGTGCTGATCACCGCGATCATGAGGCTGTTGTGGATCGAGGTGAACAGTGCGGGGGTCGAGAAGTACGACAGGTAGTTGCCGGTCCCGGTCGCCTGTGTCGGGCGGATTTGGACACGCCGAAACTCGCCGCTGGTCAGCTCGAACCAGTCCGTGCCGGTGGCCGGTCGGCCCTTGACCAGGAAACCGCCGCTGCCCTCCTTCGTGTTGCGGATACGGTAGAGCGTCTTGGCCCGGAAGCTGAAATCGGGGAAGAAACGGGTCGCCGGAAAACGTCCGTCGGCCGTGGTGACGAGGGCCCCCGGGGCCACGACGCCCAGGCCTTCGCCCAGCGCCATCGCGTTCAGGGTCTCGCCCCAGCCCTCGCCCCTGTCGACCTGGAATTCCACCGCGTCGAAACGGAAGGCATAGGTTTCGAAGGACTTGGACAGCATGACGTAGAGCGGAAAGGCGAGCGCGATCAGCAGGTAGAGAACGATCACCAGCATGTAGGCGCGCATGATCCAGTCGTCGCGCCCGACCTTTGGCCGGATTACCGGTGCCCGTGCGACAGCCTGGGCGGTGCTAGCCACGGACGGCGCTTCCCGGGTAGATGCGGATGCGCTCCCGAGGCAGCAGGACCGAAAGGGCGTCGCCCTCGTTGATGCCCTGGCTGCGGACCAGGTTGATCGACAGATCGGCGCGGAGGCGTGCTTCGCCGAGACCTTCGGACACCAGATCGGCGCGGTAGAAGGAGCCGAGGAACTCCATCTCGCCGATACGCGCCTCGACGGCGTTCTCCTCGCCGCCCTGAACGCTCTGGACCACGATGTCCTCGGGCCGCACCGCAACGGTCACCGCCGTACCCTCGGCGAGGCCATCGGATTCGCAGGCGAGGTCGACCCCGGCGAGCCGCACCCGGTCCGGTCCGGAAACGGTGCCCGGCACGAAGTTCATGGTGCCGATGAAGTCGGCCACGAAGGAGGTCGCCGGAAGCCGGTAGATTTCGAGCGGCGTACCGATTTGCTCGATTACGCCGTGGTTCATGACCACGATACGGTCGGCCATGGTAAGCGCCTCCTCCTGGTCGTGGGTTACCATGACCGTCGTGATGCCGAGGCGCCGCTGCAGGTCCTTGACCTCGTGACGCAAGTGAACCCGCACCTTGGCGTCGAGCGCCGAGAGCGGCTCGTCGAGCAGCAGCAGGCCGGGCGAGCTGGCGATCGCGCGGGCCAAGGCGATGCGTTGCTGCTGTCCGCCGGACAGCTGCGCCGGGTACTTGTCGCCCTGGTCCGGCAGGCCGACCAGGTCCAGCAGCTCCGTCACCCGGGCCGCGATCTCGGCCCGCGAGGCCTTGCGGTTCTCCAGCCCGTAAGCGATGTTCCTGGTCACGGTCAGGTTAGGAAAGAGCGCGTAGGACTGGAACACGATGCCGAAATCGCGCTCGGACGGCGGCAGCGCCGAGATGTCCTTGCCGGCCTGCTCGACCCGGCCGCGGGTTTGGATGTCGAGCCCGGCGATCGCCCGCAGGAGTGTCGTCTTGCCGCAGCCCGAGGGTCCGAGGAAGCAAACGAACTCGCCCTCGTAGATCTCGAGCGTGACGTCCTTCAGCGCGGTGAAGCCGCCGAACTTCTTCGTCAGATCCTCGATGCGCAGATAGACCGTACGGTCCGTCTCCCCGCCTGCCCCGGATTCGCTCATATCCCCGTTTCCTGCAACGCGCCCTTTTCCGTGACGATAGCACTTCGCGGGCCGACAGGAAAAGAAAGCCGGCCGCCGCCGTGTCACCCGGCGGCGGCCGGCTGGTTCAGCGGTCGGCTGAGAGCCGGTCTAGTTCTTCGGCTCCGATTTGCCGTCGTAGCGCTTCTGCCACTCGGCGAGAATCGCCTTGCGGTTGTTGGCGGCGAACTCGAAGTCGTTGTCGATCATCGCCTCGGTGATGCCCTCCGGGAAGTACTTCACCGGCTTGGCGATGCCCGGAATGGCGACCACGGCATAGCCCTCGTTGTAGAGCTTGTTGGCCTTCTCGGTGATCGACCAGTCGACCAGATTCTTGGCGGCCTCCAGCTTGCCGGTCCCGGCGATGATCGCGGTCGCTTCCATGTCCCAGCCGATGCCTTCCTTGGGTACGATGATCTCGAGCGGCGCGCCCGCGGCCTTGGACTTGGCGCCGCGGAACGCGAAGGAAACGCCGATCGGCACCTCGCCGGCCGCCGCCTGCTTGCAGGGCTTGGAGCCGGAGTGGGTGTAGTGGCTGATGTTCTCGTGGAGCGCGTCCATGAACTCCCAGCCGCCCTTCTCGCCGAATATCTGCAGCCAACTGGAGACGTCGAGGAAGCCCGTGCCCGAGGAGTTCGGGTTGGGCATGGCGACATGGCCCTTGTAGACCGGCTTGGTCAGGTCCTTCCAGGAGGTCGGTGTCGGCAGTTTGTTCTTGTTGGCCTCGACGGTATTGACGCAAACCGAGGCGACCCAGGCGTCCATGCCTGTCCAGCTCGGCGGGTTGTCCTTGTCGCGGAACTTCGGATCCAGCTTGTCCAGCCCCTTGGGCGCATAGGGCTCAAGCATGCCCTCGCCCTTCATCAGGAGCAAGCTGGTCGCCGCCAGACCCCAGACCACGTCGGCCTGCGGGTTGTTCTTCTCGGCCAACAGCTTGGCGGTGACGATGCCGGTCGAGTCCCGGACCCACTTGATCTCGATATCCGGATAGTCCTCGTTGAAGGCCTCGGCATAGCGCTTCAGGTCCTCGGCCTCCACTGCGGTATAGACGGTCAGTTCCGTCTTGGCGACGGCTCCACCGGCCACGAAGGCCAGACCGGCAGCCGCCATGACGGTGCCCTTGAAAACTTGGCTGAATACTCCCTGTTTCATGTGTTCTTGCTCCTTCCTGTTGGGGCCGGCTTGGCATCCTGCCGGCGCCGGCCTGATGGGGCCTTACTCGGCCCCGTTCTACTTTTCATAATTGCATTATATTGCAACTTTACGACGGCCGCCCTGAATATTCCTCCCAAATGCTTGTGAACCGCAAGCCCGCTGTGGGCCTGCCCCCAATATCGGCCGTTTTCGCTCTCGCCATGCCCAGTGGCCACGAATTTTCGGATGAATCCCATGCCGTGTCCGCTATGCTGGACAGATGAGCACAAACCGGCCCGGTGGTGGTCTCCCGACCGCGCTCCGCGGGGCCGAAGACAGGGAGGAGTTATGAATATGCACAAAACTTTCGCCTGCCTCGCGCTGGGGTTGGTTCTCGCGCTCGGCGGTACGCCGGCCACGGCCAAGACACCGAACGACACCCTCGTGATTGCCAAGGACATGAGCGACATCATCACCCTCGATCCGGCCGAGGTGTTCGAGTTCACCGGCGGGGAGCTGATCGCCAACATCTACGACCGGGTCATGATGTTCGAGCCCGAGGACCTGACCAAGCTGGTCGGCGGGGTCGCGGAAAGCTACACGGTCAGCGACGATGGCAAGACCATCACGCTCAAGGTCCGGGCCGGCCAGACGTTCCACTCCGGCAACCCGGTAACCGCCGAGGACGTGGCCTTCTCGCTGCAGCGGGTGATCAAGCTCAACAAGACCCCGTCGTTCATCTTCACCCAGTTCGGCTGGAGCGCGGACAACGTCGACAGTCTGGTCAAGCCGACGGACGCCATGACTGTCAGCCTGACCATCAACGCGGAGTTCTCGCCCGGGCTGGTGCTCAACTCGCTGCAGGCCGGCGTCGGCTCTGTGGTCGACAAAAAGACCGTCATGGCCAACGAGAAGGACGGCGATCTGGGTTACGAGTGGCTCAAGAATCATAGTGCCGGTTCCGGCGCCTTCTCGCTCAAGACCTGGAAGGCAAACGAGCTGGTAACCCTCGAGGCCAACCCGAACTACCGCCACGGCGCCCCGGGCATGAAGCGGGTCATCATTCGCCACGTGCCCGAGCCCTCGGCTCAGCGGCTGCTGGTCGAAAAGGGCGACGTCGACATCGCGCGCAATCTGCAGCCCGACCAGATCAAGGGCCTGGCCGGTAACAACGATGTCGTGATCGGCAAGTACCCCAAGGCGGGCCTGACCTACGTGGCCACCAACGACGCCCACGAGATCCTGAGCAAGCCCCAGGTGCGCCTGGCCATGCGCTACCTGATCGACTACGAGGGCATGGTCAATTCGTTCCTGGCCGGCGAATACAAAATCCACCAAGCGGTCTGGCCGTCGGGGCTTTGGGGCTCCTATGACGAGACGCCGTTCTCGCTCGACATCGAAAAGGCCAAGGCACTGCTCGCCGAGGCCGGCTATCCGAACGGCTTCAAGATCAAGATCGACACCTTGACCGAGGCGCCCTTCTCCGAGATCGCCCAGTCGATCCAGCAGAGCCTCGCGAAGGCCGGCATCGAGTCCGACATCACCCTCTCGGAGGGTAAGACCCTGTGGCCGAAATACCGGGCGCGCAAGCATGAGATCATTGTCGCCCGCTGGTCGCCGGATTACATCGACCCGCACTCCAACACCGACTCCTTCGCCCACAATCCGGACAACCGGCTGGAGGCGAAGCTGACCGGCAAGCTGGCCTGGCGCACCTCCTGGTTCGATCCGGAGATCAACGTCCTGACCGAGGGCGCGGCCAAGGAGTTGGATCTCACCAAGCGTAAGCAGATGTACGCCGAGCTGCAGCAAAAGGTGCAGATGGTCTCGCCGTTCTCGATCATGTTCCAGCGTAGCGAGCAAGTCGTGCTGCGCAAGAACGTGAAGGGTTTCGTGAGCGGCTCCAACTTCGACCTGGTGTTCTATCGGAACATCACGAAATAGCCCTCGAGTACCGCTGTGGCACATAGCGGCAATCCGATCGCGGGGACGGGCACTGGCTCGTCCCCGCGACTATTTGTCGCCAGGGCCGCCAACCTCCTTTTCACGCTGTCGCTGACCTTCGTCGGCCTGACCGCGATCACCTTCATCATCGGCCGGGTCATGCCCGCCGATCCGGTGTTGGCGATCGTCGGCGACCGCGCGCCCAAGGAAGTCTACGAGGCCATGTACGTGAAGCTCGGCCTCGATAAGCCGTTGATCCAGCAATACCTGATCTATCTCGTCAACGTGTTGCAGGGCGATTTCGGCAAGTCGATCATGACCACCCGGCCGGTGCTCGACGACCTGATCCGCTTCTTTCCGGCGACCTTCGAGCTGGCCAGCATCGCCACCATCGCGGGCGTCTTTATCGGCGTGCCCATGGGGGTGGTCGCGGCGGTGCGCCAGGGCCGGCTGACCGACCACATCGTGCGCGTGGTCGGGCTGATCGGCTACTCGGTGCCGATCTTCTGGCTCGGCCTGATGGCGCTTCTGGTGTTCTACGCGCGCCTCGAATGGCTACCGGGTCCGGGCCGCATCGAGGTCTACTACGACGGCATCGTCGAGCCTACCACGGGCTTCATATTGATCGATTCTGCGATGCAGAAGGAGTGGGAGGTGTTCCACAATGCGCTTTCCCATATCGTCCTGCCGGCGGCCATGCTCACGACCTTCGCGCTCGCCTATATTGCGCGCATGACACGCAGCTTCATGCTCGATCAGCTGAACCAGGAGTACGTCATCACCGCCCGCGTCAAGGGCCTGTCGGAAATGGCAGTGATCTGGCGTCATGCTTTCCGGAACGTGCTCATTCAATTGATCACCATCATCGGCCTCACCTACGCCTCGCTGCTCGAAGGCTCGGTTTTGACCGAAACGGTCTTCGCCTGGCCCGGCATCGGCCAGTACATCACCAACTCGCTGTTCAACGCCGACATGAACGCCGTCATCGGCGGCACGGTGGTCGTCGGCATCTGCTTCGTCGGGATCAACATGATCTCCGATGCGCTCTATCGGATCGTCGACCCCAGGGCGCGCCGATGACCAGCAGCGCGGCCGTCCCCCGGAGCCCGTCCCGGCGCTTGAAAACCTGGCTGCTGTCCGATTCGCCGGAATCGGTCTTCCACGCCCGTTGCCAGCGGCTCTACCTCGGCTGGCGCGTCTTCAGCATAAACCCGATCGCCATGACCGGGCTGCTGATCATCGTCTCGCTGGTGCTGGCCGCCGCCCTGGCCCCACTCTTGACCCAGGGCGACGGTACCGAACAGGTCCTGTCGCGACGCCTGCTGCCGCCGGGTGCCGAGCACTGGTTCGGCACGGACGAGTTGGGCCGCGACATTTACGACCGGATCGTCTGGGGATCGCGCATCACGCTGTATATCGTCGGGCTCGTCGGCGTCCTCGTGGTGCCCATCGGGCTCGTGATCGGCACCGTGGCCGGCTATGTCGGCGGCTGGGTCGACAACGTGCTCATGCGCTTCACCGATATCTTCCTCGCCTTTCCACGGCTCATTCTGGCGCTCGCCTTCGTTTCGGCGCTCGGCCCCGGCATCGAGAACGCGGTGCTGGCCATCGCGCTCACCACCTGGTCGCCCTATGCCCGCCTGGCCCGGGCCGAAACCATCACCATTCGCAACAGCGAGTACATCATGGCCGCCAAGCTGCAGGGCGCGTCGGGCTGGCGCATCCTCTACGGCCACATCGCGCCGCTCTGCATCTCCTCGGTGATCATCCGCCTGACCCTGGACATGGCTGGGATCATCCTGACCGCCGCGGGTCTGGGCTTCCTGGGCCTGGGCGCGCAGCCGCCGCTGCCCGAGTGGGGCGCCATGATCTCGACGGGGCGGCAATATCTCCTGGACCAATGGTGGGTGGCGACCGTGCCCGGCATCGCCATCTTCGTGGTCAGCCTGGGCTTCAACCTCCTGGGCGACGGGCTGCGCGACGTGCTCGACCCGAAAGGCGGGGGGACCGGATGACGGAAGGACCCCTGCTTGCGGTCGAGGATCTGCACGTCGATTTCGCCACGCCCAAGGGGCTCGTGGAGGCGGTGCGCGGCGTCAGCTTCTCGCTCGGCCGCGAAAAGCTCGGCATCGTCGGCGAATCGGGCTCGGGCAAGTCGGTCACCGGCCGCGCGATCCTGCGCCTCGTGCGACCGCCCGGGCGGGTGCGCGCCGATCGTCTGGAATTCGACGGCATCGACCTGCTCTCGGCCAGCGAACGCGTCATGCGCGATATCCGCGGCGAGCGCATCTCCATGGTCATGCAGGACCCCAAGTTCTCGCTCAATCCGGTCATCACGGTCGGACGGCAGATCGCCGAGGCCTACCGCATCCACGGCAAAGTGTCCCGGCGCGAGACCAAGCGCAAGGCGCTGGAGATGCTGAAAGCCGTGCGCATCCGCGATCCCGAGCGGGTCTATCACGCCTATCCGCATGAGGTCTCGGGCGGCATGGGTCAGCGCATCATGATCGCCATGATGCTGATCCCGGACCCGGATATCCTGATCGCGGACGAGCCGACCTCCGCGCTCGACGTCACGGTGCAGCTTCAGGTGCTCGCCATCCTCGATGACCTGGTGACCCAGCGCGGCCTGGGCCTCATCTTCATCAGCCACGACCTCAGCCTCGTGGCCTCGTTCTGCGACCGGGTACTGATCATGTATGCCGGACGGGTTATGGAGATCTGCAACGCCAAGGAACTGGCCCAGGCCCGGCATCCCTATACCCGGGGACTGCTCAATTGCCTGCCGCAGGTCGACGCGGGGGGCAGGGTGGAGTTGCCGGTGCTCGACCGCGACCCGGCCTGGCTGGAGCACGGCCTTTGATCCAGGCCGAAAACCTCGACGTCACTTTCGGGCGCGGCAAGCATGCCGTCCATGCGGTGCGCAACGTTTCCTTCCAAGTGGCCGAAGGCGAGAGCTTCGGATTGGTAGGCGAGTCGGGCTCGGGCAAGTCGACGGTCGTGCGCGCGCTCTGCGGCCTCAACCCGAACTGGACCGGGCGCGTGACGATTGCCGGGCGGATCATGGCGGCGCGGCGCGACAAGGCCTTCTTCAAACTGGTGCAGATGGTGTTCCAGGATCCCTACGGCTCGCTCCACCCGCGTCATACCGTCGACCGTATCCTATCCGAGCCCATCGCCATCCATCGTCTGGGCGAGGTCGACCGACGCGTGTCCCGGGCCTTGGACGAAGTGGGCCTGGGACCGTCGTTTCGCTACCGCTATCCGCATCAGCTCTCGGGCGGCCAGCGCCAAAGGGTCGCGGTGGCGCGCGCGCTGATCCTCGAGCCCAGGATTCTTCTGCTCGACGAACCGACCTCGGCACTCGACGTCTCGGTGCAGGCCGAGGTGCTCAACCTGCTCCAGCGCCTGAAGCGCGAGCGGGAGCTGACCTACATCCTGGTCAGCCACAACCTGGCCGTGGTCGCCCACATGTGCGCGCGCTTGGCGGTCATGAACCACGGCCGAATCGTCGAAGAGCTCTCCGTCGAGCAACTCAGGTCCGCCACGCCGAGCGAGCGCTACACGCAACAGCTCCTGACCGCCAGCCTCGGCTACGACCGTGCCGCGGTGGACAGGTTCGAGGACTTCGCCGCGGAAGCTTAAGCGCGCCGGTCGCCGCCCCGCGGCTACAGCCGAAATCGCGGCAGGAATCGCGGCACGCTGTTCCGGTAGCTCTTGTAGGCGGCACCGAAGCGCGCGACGAGCTCGCGCTCCTCGAAGATTGTGACGGCATAGATCGCCGGCCAATAGACGACCAGGAGCCCGTAGACCGCCAGGTAGTTGGTGAAGCAGGCCAAGGCCAGCAGGCCGAGCCCGCCGGCGGCGTAGCGCGGATGGCGGACCCGGGCGTAGATGCCCTCGGTCAGTAGCCTGCCGGGCGCCCGGCTTGGCACGAGTTCGGGCAGACCGATCAGGGTACCGATCGAGAGCTGTCGGCGGCACAGCACCTCGAGCACGATGGCGGCGAGGTAGGCGAGCGCGGCCGGCGGCCACAGCAAGGGCACCGTCCCGAACTCGACCGCGAGCAGTGGGCCGCGCAGCGCGAAGATCCCCGCGCCGATCAGGACCATGACGGCCGAGGCCGCACCGTAGGCGATCCCCGGCCCCAGCCGCCGCCACAGGCCCACGAAAGGATGGATCAGGAACCAGAAGGCCAGCAACGGCACGAAGCTCACCATGACGAAGAGCGCCAGGTAGTAGCGGACGGCCTCGAATATCGTCATGACGGGCGCACTCCCCGCCTCGTCGGCCGCGGACCTTGCCGTCAGCTCGCCTCCACCTCGGGCGGCACATTGACGGGCGCGGGCGGCAGGCCGCTCCACAGCGCGTCGCTCCCCGTGGTGTGGGCGTTGTAGAGGAAGGTTTTCGAGAAACAGGTCGCCATGAGTCGCACCACGGGGCGCGCTACCGGGTCACCGCGCCGCCGGCCCGGACCCAGGCCTGGATGCCGCCGGCCATGTTGACCACGTTGTCGAATCCCATTTCGTCGAGGGTCTTGGCGGCCATGGCCGAGCGCGCGCCCGTGCCACAGAACAGGATCAGCCTCTTGCCGGAGGCGAAGGCCGAATTGTGCATCGGACCCTGGGGGTCGGCGATGAACTCGATGAAGCCGCGCGGCGCGTGGACCGAATCCGGGATCGTGCCCTTGGCCCGTTCCTCGGGCTCCCGCACGTCGACGAAGACCACCTCGCCGCCGCCGTGCAGGTCGACGGCATCGTGCACGGCGATCACGTCGACCACCGCGTTGGCCTCGGCCAGCAGGTCCTTGAAGCCCTTGGTCAGCATGCTTTCCTTTCCCCTCCGCAACGCCGCAGCCGGTCCCCTTGCCCGGGCCACCGATGTTACAGATAGGATTCCGCGGCGCGGTTGCTAGAGGGTGGCGCCCGGACTGGCCAGGGCGTATTGGCTCAGCTGCTCGGTGATGTAATCGAAGGCCTCGTCGACAGAATCGGTGCGGAAGAACAGCTCGGTGTCCTCGGGGGAGATCGTGCCGTAGCGCTCCAGGGCCTCCAGGTTGATGACCTCGGCCCAGTACTTGCTGCCGAACAGGATGATCGGCATGTGCTTCTTGATCTTTTCGGTCTGCACCAGGGTGAGCAGCTCGAACAGTTCGTCCAGCGTGCCGAAACCGCCCGGCATGACCACGACCGCCTTGGCCAGGTAGGCGAACCAGAACTTGCGCATGAAGAAGTAGTGGAACGCGAAGCTCAGCTCGCGGGTGATCGAGGCGTCGCCGGACTGCTCGAAGGGCAGCGAGATGCCGAGTCCGATGTTGACGCCCTTGGCCTCGGAGGCGCCCCGGTTGGCCGCCTGCATGATGCCCGGCCCACCACCGCTGCACACGACGAAGCGCCGGTCCGTCTGGTCCAGTCCCTTGGACCAATCCGTCAGCCGCCGGGCCAACTCGCGGGTGGCCTCGTAGTAGGCCGAAAGCTCGTAGCGCATCTCGGCCCGCTTCAGGTCGCCGCCCGCCGCCTTCGCTGCCTCCAGTTCCTTTTCGGCCTCTTCGCGCGCCACGATCCTGGCCGAGCCGAAGAAGACGATCGTGTCGTCGATCCTGTAGTGCTCGAAACGGGCACGAGGCTCCAGATACTCGGCCAGAATGCGCAGCGGCCGCGCGTCGGCGCTGCTCAAAAAGTGTTGGCTCTTGTAAGCCTTCAAGATGTCGTGGGGTTTATCGTTCATCGCAGCCTGTGGTCCGTCGTTCGCCGCACATGGTGCGCGCCGCGTCCGGCTACCATAGGCTGCCGCCGTCATGAACGGCAATGGCCGGCGAGCATCGACAAAGCGCGAAAAGGCCGAGCTCAGACGAATTGGGCCCCGCCCAGGGAAGGAAAGGCGGGGCCCTAACACGCAAAGGAGGCCCAAGGGCAATGAGTTGTCAACCCTTGGAAACACCACCATAGCTCCCATTTCCTTACAGAATCCTAATTTGTCGAAATAGAATTCGGGACTGCGGCAACCGCTCCGCAGTCGAGGGTGGGGGACGGGGATGGACGCATGGTCGAGGTCATGATCGAACGGTGGACGAACGCGGACGGCAGCACCGATCACCTCTGGTCGCTGTGGCGCGACGGCGATCGTCTCCAGTTCGGCCGCAAGCACGAGACGTGCGAGGCGGCGGAGGCCGAGGCGCTGGAGTTCTGCCACCGCTCGCTCGGGGTCCAGCCCGACCGGGTGACCCACCTGTGAGCACCTCGGCACCGGGCGCGCCGATTCGCCGGCAACCGATCTTCAACGCGCCGCCGGGCACGCTGTGGACCTGCGGCGCCCTGGTGGTCAGCTATCTTCTGTTTCTCTTGGCCGGACCGGTGTGGCGGCAGACGGCCCTCGACACCTTCGCTTTCGTTCCGGCACGATTCCTGGCGCGCTTCGCCGCGGGCGAACCCGGATCGTCGGCCCTGGATCTGCTGCCGTTGATCGGCCACGCGTTCCTGCACACCGACGCCCTGCACCTGCTGGTCAATACCGGCCTCTTGCTCGCTTTCGGTGCGGCCGTCGAGCGCCGGCTGGGCGTTTGGCGTTTCCTGATCCTCTTCGCCGCCGGCGCGGCAGCCGGCGCCCTGGCCGAGGCCCTGGCCGGCCACGCCGGTCCGGTTTATCTGATTGGCGCCTCGGGCGCGGTCTACGGCATGATGGCCGCGGCCATACCTATTCTGTTCCGTGCCGGCATACCCGGCCGGCGGCGTCGGGCGCTCGAGTTCATCGCCGTCATCATGGGGCTCAACGTGCTCGTGGCGATCATCGGCCTCGGCGATTTTCTGGCCGGCGCCGAGATCTCCTGGCGGGCTCATGTGGGCGGTTTCCTCGCCGGCCTGGTCTTGGGCTTCGCGCTCTCGCCTCGGCCGGCAGAGTCAAGCTGAGCCTCAAAAACCCAACAAACCGCCGCGCCGCGCCACGGTCAGCAGAACGAGCGCGACGACGCCGGCAGCGACCCCGGGCAGGACCTTGCGGCGCCAGCCGAAGAAGACCAGGAAGGCGATCGCCATGGCCGCCAGACGATCAGACAGCGGCACCTCGGCCAGAATGCCCAGCGGCATGATCGTCATACGCGAGATCAGGCCGGCGAGCATGGCATAGGACACGCAGGTCACCCACCGGAAGACAGCGCCCTGCGGATCGATCCGCGTCGAGACGAGCACGCCCAGCCCGCGCCACAGATAGGTCGCCGCGATGGCGAGCAGCAAGAACGGCCAAGCCTCGAATCCGGCGGTCATGGGCGGGCTCCCGACCGGGGGAGCCGCGCCAGCCAGAAGGCCGCGGTGCCGGCGATCACCCCGGTCGCCAAGAGGCCCCAGTCCGGCGAGACCAAATGCAGGAGCGGCCCGACCACGGCGCCGATCAAGAGGGCGAAAGCCGTCGCCCTGTCCCGCGCGTCGGCAAATATGAGGGCGAAGAAAACGGGGTTGAGGAAAACCAGGCCGTAGGTGACCGGCTGCGGCAACGCGCCGGCCGCCAAATGCCCCGCGGCGGTCCCGATCAAGGCGGCCGTCATGCAGACCGTACCGAAGACTGCGAAATAGCGCCGCCGCTCGGCCCCGGGCAGGCCCGGGCAAACCCTGAGGCCGGCCGCCCAGGTGTTGACCGAGATGAACTGCACCAGCGCATAGAGCCAGGCGCGCCGGGCCAAACCGGGCTGCAGCAGGGGCATGAACGAGACGGCCATGGGCAGGAAGCGCGCATTGGCCAGCGAGACGGCCATGACCACAGCCACGATTTCACTGCCAGCGGCGTAGAGCTCGGCCAGCGCGATCTGTCCGGGCAGCCCCCAGATGCCGGCCGTGGCCAGCAACGCGATCTCGAGGCCGAGCGCGCTCTCGCGCGCCAGCGAGCCGAACCCGGTCATGCTGGCGAGCAGGACCAACGACGGCATGCCCAGCGCGTCGAGCACGGCGCGCCGGACGATGCCGCGTGACGCTGGCGTGTCGCTCATCGCCCGCCGCTTCCCCTCGCCGGGACGACGGCCGGGTTGTGGGGTTCAGAGCTCGTCGCCGACATTCGATTCGAGCGCCCGGCCGAGCTCCGAGGCGGCCGCGCGCAGGTCGGGCAGATAGCTCCGCGCCTGCGCCTCGTCCATGCGCGCCTGCGGGGCGTGAACCGCCAGAGCCGCGACCACCCGATCGCCGCTATCACGGATCGGCACGGCGATGCCGAGCAGCCCCAGCATGTATTCCTGCACGTTGATCGAGACCGCCTGCTCGCGGATCGATTCCATCTGCTCCTCCAAGCGCTGCGGGTCCGTGACCGTGTGCGGGGTGTACGATTCGAGCGGTGCGCCGCCGAGCAACCGCCGCCGCGCCCGCGGCGCCATGTAGGCGAGGAGCAGCTTGCCGATCGCTGAGCAATGGGCCGGCAAGCGGCTGCCGGGCTGAAGCTGCAGGCGCAGCGGCCAATCGCATTCGACGCGGTCGAGGTAGATCACATCCCGGTCGTCGAGGATGCCGACGTTGCAGGTCTCGCCGATCCGCGCGACCAGCTTGCGCAGTACCTCGTGGGAGGCGCCGGTCCGCTGAGACGCCGAGAGCGCCGACAGCGAGAGCTGCTTGAGCCTGTGTCCGACCAGGTAGTGCTCGCGAAGCGGTTCGTGCAGCAGCAAGCCGTTCGTCTCGAGCTGACGCAGCACGCGGTGGGCGGTCTGCCGGGAGAGGCCCGTCTGGCTGGCCAGGTCCGACAAGCCGAGCGTGCGTGGACTGCCCGCCACCGCCTCGAGAAGCGCTATAGCCTTTTCAAGCGCCGATCCCATCGCCCCTCCCGCGTGCGGTCCCGTGCCGCCTTCGGTGCCGGATTTCCTAACGTCAAGACAATACCTTACTGCAAAGCGGCGTGAGAACATCAAAAAAATTGACAGATTGTCCTGTTTTTTGCTTTCCAGTCGCTATGGCATTGATGTAAGGTCCTCCGCAAAAGGATCGCGACTTCGGCCTGGACGTAGCCAAGGACAAGGCTATCGCAACAGGCTAGAGTACCGGCGAATAAAGAAACTCGGAACTTGGGAGGTTTTGATGGTCACCAGAAGAGACATTGGAAAACTATTCGCGGGCGCGCTTCTTGGGGCGACCCTGGCCCTGCCCGCCCTCGCGGCAGAGGACAAGCTGCCGGCCAGCATGGACAAGCCGGGGGGCTTTCCGGAACGCCCGCTCAACATGATCGTGCCCTACGGTCCGGGCGGCGGCTCGGGCCAAGTGTCGCGTGCCATGATCCAGGCCTTCACCGAGTTGACGGGTGTCGGCGTCAACCCGGACTACAAGCCCGGCGGCAGCGGAATTGTCGGCCTGGGCAACTACATGGCTGCGCCCGCCGACGGCTATACCGTGCTCGAGCACATCGACGACGCCACCAGCGCCTACGTGTCCGGGTCCAGCGGCGTCAACCCGGCCAGCGACCTGGTGCCGTTGGTGATCTCGCAGATCACCTTCAGCCAGATCTACATTCGCTCCGACGAGGACCGCTTCTCCGACTGGGCGACCTTCGTCGCCTGGGCGAAGGCGCAGGACGGCAAGGCGACCATCGCCAACGTGTCGCGCGAGGGCTCCATGGAGCGGATCAACCTGAAGCTGGTGATGGACCACTTCGGATTCGATCTGCAACAGATCAGCTTCGACAAGGGCGGGCCGCGCTATGGCGCGCTCAAGGGCGGACAGGTGGACGCGCTGTTCGAGCAGCCGGGCGACGTGCGCGGCTTCCTGGACAGCGGCGATTTCAAGCCGATCCTGACTCTCCTGAAGGAACGGCCGGCAGCCTTTGCCGAGGTCCCGGCGATGGGCGACGTCGGCTTGACCTTCGAGCCGCTGATGCGGTTCCGCGGCTTCTACGTCAAGAAGGGCGTCCCAGAGGACCGACTGGAATGGCTCCAGTGGGCCTTCCAGAAGGCCTACTTCCAGCCCAGCTATCAGGCCTACAACAAGACCAAGTTCATGGATCTGATCGACAGCTTCCGCGACACCGCGGGCGCCGTCGAACTGATCAATCAGACCGCCGAAGGCTACAAGGCCGTCTACAAGGAGATGGGTCTGATCAAGTAGGCCGGTCGGGCCTTTTGGGCCCGGCCCGAGGCTAGGGGGCCCGGCGCGGCGACACCCCGCCGGCCCCCGGACCGCAAAGGGGGACAACGAAGCATGGCCAGGCTATCCCGCAGCCAGATCCTCGAGGCCGCCTTCTGGATCGGCTTCGCGGCCCTGGCCTATGTCTTCAGCTATAACTTCGACCGCGAGATCGAGATCTACCGCTTCGGCGCCTCCGGCTGGCCGCGCGTGGTGATCCTGCTGATCGCCCTTGCCGCGGTCTGTCAGATCCTCCAGTCCCTGCGCGAAAGCCGCAGGAACGCCAGACGGGCCGTCGTGCAGATCACCGAGACGGTACCGGAACGCAAGCTGGAAGACAGCCTGCGGATCACCGCCGTGCTCGGTCTGCCGGTGCTCTATGCGGCGCTGCTCGACATCAGCGGGTTCTATTTCACCACGCCGATCTTCATAGCGGCCTATCTCTGGCTGAACGGCGAGCGTCGCCTCCCCTGGCTGATCGGCGTGCCGGTATTTATCTACGCCGTGCTGCTGACGGTTTTTACCAAGCTGCTCTACATCGGCCTGCCGACCGGCTACGTCCGGCCGTTCTACGATTTCAGCAACTGGCTGCTGGTGCTGATCAAATGACGGCCGGCGGAACCTGACGAGACGGCCACGGATGGAAGACTTCCTTCAAGGCACGCTCACGCTGTTCGGCAACCCGACCAGTGTCATGATCTTCGTCGGCGGGTTGCTCGGCGGCATGCTATTCGGCGCGGTGCCCGGCATCTCCATGCTGACCCTGGCGGCGATCATCCTGCCGTTCACGGGCAACCTGACCGCGTCCGATGCGATCATGCTCTATTCGGTGATATACTGCGCCGGCGTGTTTGGCGGGGCGATCACCGCGATCCTGTTCAACATTCCAGGCGCGCCGGAGAACGCGCCGACCGCCTTCGACGGCTATCCCATGACCTGCAAGGGCCAGGCCGGCAAGGCCGTGGGCGCGGCGGTGCTCTGCTCGGCCTTCGGCGGCACCTGCTCGGCGCTTTTGATGATGGCGGCGACCGCGACCATCGCCGACTGGGCGATCAGCGCACTCGGGCCGCCCGAGATCTTTGCCCTGGTGTTCTTCGGCCTGGCGGTCGCCTCCTCGGTCGGCGCGTCGACGCTCTGGAAGGGCTGGCTCTCCGTGCTCCTGGGCCTGATGGTCGCGACGGTCGGCATGGATCCCGTGGGCGGGCTCAGGCGTTACGATTTCGGCTTCACCTACCTTCTGGCCGGCATCCACTTCATTCCGACCATCCTCGGCTTCTTCGCCGTGTCCGAGGTCTTCGTCCAGCTCGAGAAGCGGGTGCGCGGCACCTACGAGGCGCCCAAGGTGAACCTCGATTTCCCCAGCTTCCTCGAGTTCTGGAAGCTGAAGCTGGCCGTCGTCCGCTCGGTGGTGATCGGCTTTTTCGCCGGAATCCTGCCGGGGATCGGCGCGGTGCTGGCGGCCTTCATGGGGTACAACGAGGCGGTGCGCTGGTCGAAGACCCCGGAGAAATTCGGCACCGGCGAGTTGGAGGGCGTGGTGTCCTCGGAGACCGCCAACAACGCGGCGACGGGCGCCGCCATGATCCCGCTCCTGGCGCTCGGCCTGCCCGGCGGCGCGCTCACCGCCATGATGATCGGCGTGTTCCAGATCCACGGCATCGAGGCCGGGCCCCTGGTCTTCATCAACAGCAAAGACCTGGTCTGGGTGGTCTTCTCGGCCATGTTCTTCGCCAACATCTCGATCTTCTTCCTGGGCTGGCTGCAGACCAAGACGGTCGTCCATCTCCTGCGTGTGCCGTTCCATTTCCTGGCCCCGGCCATCCTGCTGTTCGGCTCGGTCGGCGCCTATGCGGTGCGCGGGCTGGCGCTCGACGTGCTGGTCATGTTCGCCGCCGGGATCCTCGCCTTCTTCCTGCGCCGCTCCGGCTATTCCGTGGCCGGCATCGTGCTCGGCCTCATCCTCGGCAAGATCGGCGAGCAGAACTTCGCCCAGGCCATGCAGATGGTGCACTATGATCCGGTCGCCTTCATGGGCCGGCCGATCGCCGCGCTCCTGCTCGTGGGCGGCGCGCTGACCATCGCCGTGAACGTGGTCAAGGCGTTCCGGGGCACGCGCGCCTCGGTCGACGACGAAACCGCCGAGGCATAAGATAAGATGAAAGGTGCCGGGGAGGCCAATCGAGCATCGGGAGCGCTTTCGACCTTGTCGGGAGCGCCGCAAAGCTGATCAAGGTGACTGTCATGCTCCGTCCTCAGACCAAACACGCGACCGATCCCCAAGACGAGAGCGCGATCGCGGCCGAGCTAGCCGCCCGCGGCCGGACCGCCATGGCGGCCCTGGAGGGCGCCAGCCAGGACCGCATCGACGAGGCGGTCACGGCGCTCGCTTGGTCGATCTACAAGCCCGAGAACGCCCGCATGCTGGCCGAGATGGCGGTCGAGGACACCGGACTCGGCAACGCTCCCGACAAGATCATCAAGAATACGCGCAAGACCTTCGGCACCCTGCGCGACCTGCTGCGCGTCCGCAGCACCGGGGTGATCGAGGAAGACCCGGCGCGCGGCCTGACGATCTATGCCAAACCGGTCGGCGTCGTGGCCGCGGTCTGCCCCTCGACCAACCCGGCGGCGACGCCGATCAACAAGGCTATGATGGCGCTCAAGGGCGGTAACGCCGTGATCGTCGCCCCCTCGCCCGCCGGCTGGTCGACCTCGGCCCGGACGGTCGCGCTGGCGCGCGCCGAGCTGGAGAAGATCGGCCTGCCGAGCGACCTGATGCAGGTGCTGCCGCAGCCAGCCAGCAAGGGCCTCACCCAGGCCCTGATGGAGGCCGCGGACCTGGTCGTCGTCACCGGCTCGCAGAACAACGTGCGACGCGCCTATTCAAGCGGCACGCCCGCCATCGGGGTGGGCGCCGGCAACGTGCCGGTGATCGTCGACGAGAGTGCCGACTTCGCCGACGCGGCCCAGAAGATCATGGCATCGAAGTGCTTCGACAACGCGACCTCCTGTTCCTCGGAGAACTCCGTCGTCATCCTCGACAAGGTTTTCGACCAGGCGATCGCGGCACTGGAGGCGGCCGGCGGCTACCTGGCGAACGCCGAGGAAAAGCAGCGTGTGGTGAATACGCTGTGGCAGGACGGCAAGCTGAACCGCCACCTGATTGCCAAGGACGCCCCGGTGCTGGCCGCGGCCTTCGACCTGCCGGAGGCGGCCCAGGACGCCCGCTTCTTCATGATCGAGGAGAGCGGCGTCGGCGAGGACTTTCCGCTGTCCGGCGAGAAGCTGTCGCTGGTGCTCACGGTCTACCGCGTGCCTGATTTCGACGCGGCCCTGGCCAAGGTCGCCGAGATCCTCGGCTACCAGGGCATCGGCCATTCCTGCGGCATCCACACCGCCGCGCCGGACCGCGCCCGGCGCCTGGCCGAGGAGCTCGACGTGGTGCGCGTGCTGGTCAACCAGGCGCACACCTTCGGCAACGGCGGCGGCTTCGACAACGGCCTCAACTTCACGCTCTCCATGGGCTGCGGCACCTGGGCCGGCAACTCGATCAGCGAGAACCTGAACTGGCGCCACTTCGTCAACCTGACCCACCTGGTCACCACGATTCCCGAGGACAAGCCGGACGAGGAGGCGCTGTTCGGCGCCCACTGGGCGAAATACGGAAAATGACGCTATGAACTTCGAGGAACACGCCGCCAAGCCGCTGCTGGCGGAAGCCGGTATCGCGATCCCCGAGGGTGCGGTCGCGGAAGACAGCGCCGCGGCGGCCGGGATCGCGGCAAGGCTCGGCCCGGTCGTGGTCAAGGCGCAGGTGCCGGCCGGCAAGCGCGGCAAGGCCGGTGGGATCAGGCCGGCCGATACGCCGGAGGAGGTCGCGCAAGCGGCCGAGGCCATCCTCGGCATGACGATCGGCGGACATCAGGTCGAGAAGGTCCTGGTCGAGAGCCGGGCCGACATTGCCCGCGAGCTCTATGCCGCGGTACTGAACGATCCCGCCAGCCGCTCGCCCCTGGTCATGTTCTCGACCCGGGGCGGCATGGACATCGAGGAGGTCGCGGCGAGCGAGCCGGCGGCCGTGCGTCGCCTTGTCGTCGACATCACCTCCGGTTTCGACAAGACGCAGGCCGAAGACTTGCTCTCCGGGCTCGACCTCGGGTCGGCCGGCGCCGCGGCGGCCGAGGTCCTGGCGAAGCTCTACGCGCTCTACCGGGCGCGCGACGCCGAGTTGGTCGAGATCAATCCGCTGGTCGTCACGGGCGACGGCCGCGTGGTCGCCCTCGACTGCAAGCTGGCGCTGGACGACGGCGCCCTGCCCCGCCAGGGCGACCTGGCCGAGGCCGGCGCGCCCGAGCCCATGACCGGGCTGGAGGCGCGCGGCCGCGAGCTCGGTCTGCGCTACATCGAGCTCGACGGCCCGGTCGGCGTGCTGGCCAACGGTGCGGGCCTCACCATGACGACGATGGACGCGGTGGTGCACTGCGGCGGCCGGCCGGCGAACTTCCTCGAGATCGGCGGCGAGGCCTACACCAAGGCCACGGCGGCGCTGGAGCTGGTGCTCGCCAACCCTCGGGTCGAGAGCCTGGTCGTGAACTTCTGCGGCGCCTTCGCCCGCTGCGACGTCATGACCGAGGGCGTGGTCGCGGCCTGGGAAACGCTGAAGCCCGAGATCCCCGTGTTCTTCTCGATCCACGGCACCGGCGAGGACGAGGCTGTCGCCCTGCTCAAGGAGCGCCTCGATATGGAACCCTTCGACCTGATGGACGACGCGGTGAAGGCCGCGATCGAGGCCGCCCGATGATCGTCCGCCAGCAGGACCGCGTCCTGGTCCAGGGCATCACCGGCCGCCAGGGCAGCTTCTGGACCGAGCGCATGCAGGCCTACGGCACCAGGGTCGTCGGCGGCGTCAACCCGAAGAAGGCGGGCAGCGAGCACTGCGGCGTTCCGGTCTTCGCCAGCGCCCGCGAGGCCATGGACCAGGGCGGTTTCGACGCCTCGGTCCTGTTCATCCCGCCGCTCGCCGCCAAGGACGCCGCGCTCGACGCGATCGAAGCGGGCGCCAAGACCCTGGTCATGCTGACCGAGTTCGTCCCGGTGCAGGACGTCATGGCAATCCTGGCCGCGGCCCGGGCCCACGGCTGCTGCGTCGTCGGACCGAATACCGCCGGCCTGGTCACACCGGGCGAATGCTTCGTCGGCATCATGCCGGGCTTCAACGAGAATATCTTCCAGCCCGGGCGCATCGGCGTGATCTCGCGCAGCGGCTCGCTGGGCACGCTCCTCTGCCTCAACCTGGTGCGCGCCGGCTTCGGCCAGTCCGCCTTCATCGGCATCGGCGGCGACCCGGTCTCGGGCACAACCATGCGCGAGGCGCTGGAGCGGCTCGACGCGGACGAACGGACCGACGCGGTCGTGCTGGTCGGCGAGATCGGCGGCGCCAAGGAGGAGGAGGCCGCCGACTACGCCGCCGGCATGGCCAAGCCGGTGGTCGCCTTCATCGCCGGCCGCGCCTCGCCGCCGGGCAAGAAGATGGGCCACGCGGGCGCGATCGTCATGGGCGACCAAGGCACCCACGCCTCGAAGAAGGCGGCGTTCGAGGCTGCCGGCGTGCGGGTTCTCGACATGCCCTCCGGGGTGGGACCGGCGCTCAGCGCAGCCCTCGCCGGCTGAAGCCGCAACGCGCCCTCGCCCGGAACTCCGATGTTCGGACTCGACCCCGAGACTCTTCTGGGCATCACGCTGGCCCTGGCGCTGGGCGGCCTGGTCAAGGGCACGATCGGCATCGGCCTGCCGATCGCCAGCGTGGCGGTGCTCTCGCAGTTCCTCGAGGTGCCGCTGATCCTGGCGCTGATGAGCCTGCCCATCGTGCTGACCAACGTCTGGCAGGTCGTGCAGGCCGGAAGGCCGCGGGAGGCGGCCCGGCGCTTCTGGCCGGTCATCCTGTTCCTGATGATCTTCATCTTCGCGAGCGGCCTCCTCGTCGTGCGCCTGGACCAGCGGCTGGTCTACAGCCTGATCGGCTTGGCCATCCTGGGCTTCGCGGTCATGAACCTGACCCGGCCGGCCGGCCGGTTGGCGCCGCGCGGCGAGCGCTGGGCGGGGGCCCTGGCCGGCGCTCTGGCGGGCGTGCTGGGGGGCATATCGACCATCTGGAGCCCGCCGATCCTGATGTTCTTCATCATGCTGCGCCTGCCCAAGGAGGCCTTCGTCAGGGCGCTCGGGCTGGTCCTGCTGAGCGGCAGCTTTCCCCTGATCCTGGCCTATGTCCAGAACGGCATACTCACGCCGCGCACGGCGGCCATGTCGGCCGCGGCCACGCTGCCGGCCCTGGGCGGACAGGCGGCGGGCCAGTGGCTGCGCCAGCGCATCGACGAGGCGCGCTTCCGCAAGATGGTCCTGTTCGCCCTCCTCCTCAGCGGCCTCAACCTGCTGCGCCGGGCGGTGTTCTGACGCCGCGCCGCAGGCCGTTCATGGTTGGACTTCGACCTTTGGAATCGGCTTCGGATTTGGTATGATATATTCATACCATGGTGAGAGGACGGACATGGGCACGCTGGAGAAGATCACGATCTCGCTCCCGGAAGAGATGGTCGCTGAGATCAAGGCGGCAGTCGAGGCCGGCGAATTCACCAACACCAGCGAGGCGATACGCGACGCCCTGCGTCACTGGCGGCGCTCTCGCACCGTCATCGCCCTCAACGACGAGGAACTGCGACGGCTCGTCGCGGAGGGCCGGGAGAGCGGCGCGCCCGTCGACGCGGATACGGCGCTCCAGCGCCTGCGCGCGAAGTATACGGCCTTGTTGGCCGGGGAAGGCCGGTGAGTGGTTTCCGGCTGAGGCCGAAAGCCGTCGAAGATCTCGAAACCATCGGCGACTTCATCGCGGCCGACGATCCGGGGCGCGCCGTTTCCTTTATCGACGAGATCGTGTCCCTTTGCACAAGTATCGCAGAAAGCCCGCGCGCCTACAGTCGCCGGGACGACCTCGCCAAAGGTCTGAGACAAGCCGTTCACGGGCGCTATCTCGTCTTCTTCACCGCCGATGACCAGGGCATCGTAGTCGAGCGCGTCCGGCCCGGCGCCCGCCGACTAGAAGACCTGTTTTGACAGATCGGACCACCGATTCGTGATTGTGATCCGGAGGCTGTTCCGAAGGCCGGATCTGATCTATAAGCGGGCGAATACCCTTCCGAACGACGCTGGATGACAAGCCATGGCCGATAAACCCATCAGTCGCTTTCCCGTGCCCGAATTGGCGGCGCTGCCCGGGGACATTCAGGAGAGAATTATCGCGGTCCAGGAAAAGTCCGGCTTCATACCGAACGTCTTTCTGACGCTGGCCCATCGACCCGACGAGTTCCGCGCGTTCTTCGCCTACCACGACGCGCTCATGGAGAAGGACAGTGGGCTGACCAAGGCCGAGCGGGAAATGATCGTGGTCGCGACCTCGAACGCCAACAGCTGCCAGTACTGCGTCGTGGCTCACGGCGCAATTCTGCGCATCCGCGCCAAGGCCCCCTTGGTCGCGGACCAGGTCGCGGTCAATTACCGCAAGGCCGACATCACCGAACGCCAGACGGCGATGCTGGACTTTGCCATGAAGCTGTCCCAGGACTCCGGCTCGGTCGGGGAGAGCGACCTCGAGACCTTACGGGGTCACGGGTTCTCCGATGAAGACATATGGGATATCGGCGCGGTCGCGGCGTTCTTCGCAATGAGCAACCGCTTGGCGAACCTCACCTCGATGAGACCCAACGACGAGTTCTACAATCTGGGTCGATAGCCGCCGCGCCCTACCGATAGACGTAGATCGGGCTGGACCAGGCCTGGTGGCCGTCCTCCTGGGTGACGCGGACATAGAGCGGGTTGTCGCCCTCGGGGCGCAGCTCGATGCGGCGCTCGACGGTCATGCGGCGGTGCGGGTTCTCCTCGGGCAGGCGAAAGATGCGGACGCGGCGGCCCAGGGCGCCGGCCTCGATGGTCTCATCCTCCAGGCCGATCTCCTCGACCGGCACGCCGCACTTGACCGGCGCGGTCTCCAGCTTGAGGGTGCCCGCATAGGGGTCGGCGAGCCAGGCGTCGAAGCCGCCCAGGTTGCCCGTCGTCAGCGCCCGCCAGCGAAGGTCACTATCAGAAACCTGGTCCAACGTCTTGTCGCGGTTGAAGAAGTTGATCGGCCGCGCGTCCAGGATCCGGTTGCCCGAAAGGGTGGCCGTGCCGTCCCAGATGACCTGGCGGAAGCGGCCGCGGTATTCCGCGCCCTCCCAGACGACGCGGATGCGGTTGCCCAGCTCGTCCGCGCCGTAGGGCCGGATCGTCTGGAGATGCTCCAGGCCGTTGAAGACGTCCAGCCGCTCGATCGGCGCAGAGCCCAGAACCTCGATCCGCAGCGTGACGCCACCCTCGGGCAGGTGGACGATGTCGCCCATCATCGCGGTCTCGGCCTGGCACCCCTCGGCCGGGCCCAACTCCGGGTCCTCGTGATAGAGCGTGGCCGGGCCGTCGATGCGGGCCCAGACGTCCAGATGCAGGCGCGCGCCCGTGGTGCCGAAGTGACGCCGCTTGCGCAGGCAGTCGAACACGGCGGCTCGGCTCAGCTCGGGCAGGAACAGGCAGGTCAGCCCTCCGACCGCGCCGAACAGCGAGGCGCCCGGGTAGCTCGCCCCCGGCCGGCCCTTGTGGCCGTCGCTGTTGGAGACGATCCCGACCCTATAGCCCATCTCGAAGGCGTCGCGCAGCAGCCACTCGAAGGTGCCCCAGGAGGAGTGGATCTCGACCGATCGCTCGAACCGCCCGTCGTGGGCCAGCTTGATGTCGGCGTAGCGCCCGCCGCAGTGGGCGAAGCAGACCGCGTCCTCGCCGTCTTTCGCGAGGGCCTCGAACAGCTCGGCGGCGGTGGCGCAGTCCGATTCGACGTCGCTCTTATCCTCCACCAAAGCATGCGAAGAGCGGCGTATTACGCTGCTTTCGCTTGAGAAATATACATTGCGATCGCCACCAAGACCGGTGTTGCCGGACCACTCGTAGCCGGGCAGGACGACGAAGCGGCCCGGTTCCTCGAACTCGGTCGCGAGTTCGCCGAGCGTGCCCCAGAAGTCCTTCGTGATCTGGAAGTCGTTGCCCTGATGGCCGGTCGCGTCGAGGAAGGCCAGGTCTCGGGCGAAGGCGAAGTAGTCGCGGGCACTGTTGGTGCCGATCGTCTCCTCGCTCTGGCCGTGCAGGTCGCCCCAGTAGGACACCAACTCGGCCTGCTCGACGAGGCGCAGCGGGTTGGAGCGGGCGAGCAGCGCGCCCGCTCCGTCCAACATCTCGATCTCGAGCTCGCCTTCGCCCTCCGCCGAAAGGCCTTCGAGCACCATGGCGAAGCGTCCGGCATTGTAGTCCAGCGTCTCCGGCAGGCCGGCCACCGGCCGCGAAGCCCGCAAATGCAGGCGGGCTTCCGCCTTGTCGCTCGGGTTGCCCCACTTGTCCTCGGCCTTGATCGATAGGCGGAAGGGCTCGCCAATGCGGCGCAGGGTCGGCAGGATGGCCTGCCAGCGCTCCGGCGGGCCGGGCACGATCGCGATAGTCGGCTGGACCGGCAGGGGTTGATAGCCGTAGGTGGCGATCGGATCGACCAGGACCCTGAATTCGAAGGTCTCCTCGCAGAAGGTCTGCAGACGCATGCCGGGCGAGCCGCGGCGCGGGTCGCCGTAGCGCACGGTGATCCAATCGCCCTCGCGCAGGAAGCCCCGGACCACCTTGATGTAGAGCGTGCGGTCCCAGGGCCGGACGTTGCCCTTGGGGTCGTAGCGGACCTGCAGGACCGCGTCGTTGCTGGCCTCTACCGTCGTGTAGTTGAAGCCCTCCGGGTCCTCGAACTGCGGGCGGGTCTGGTCCGAGGCGAAGCGCGAGACGATCTTGAGGCTGCCGCTGTCGTCGATGCCGTGCAGGCCGGCGGTGTAGGTCAGCGTGAAGGCGACCGTGCTGCCGGCCTCGAAGGCCCCGGCAGGCGTGACCTCGGCGCGCCCCAGCAACTCGGCGGCGATCGGCTCGTGGGCCATGCGCCCTGCCCTCCTTTTTCCAACCGCCCGGCCGGCGGCCCTCCCATTTTGCGGTCCCGGTGAGGTCTGTCAATGACGCCACCGCCCGGGGGCGCCGGCGCGTCCGGACCAGGAACGTGGCCGACACTCCTCAATCGTAGTTAATCCAAGAAAAATCAACCACTGATTAGGGAATGGCGCATAGGATCCCGATGGCAGGCCGGGACCCTTGTAACAACATCGCGGCGACACACATACCAGACCACACCATCCGGATGCGGCCGCGGGGTGATTTGAACCGAGTATTGACGTGTCCTTTTCAAGACCTGGGCGGGCCATGGAGATTTCCGAGCTGCGCCACGATCTGGTGCGCAACAATCTGAGATTTCTGAGGCTCTGGCTGCAACGGCCGGCGCGCCTCGGCGCCCTTGTGCCCAGCGGCAGGAGCCTGGCCGCGGCCATGGCCGCTGAAATCGATACGACGGCCCCGGGCGCGGTGGTCGAGCTGGGCGGCGGAACCGGCAACATCACGGCGGCCCTGCTGGACATCGGTACCGATCCCCGGGACATCGTGGTGATCGAGCGCGAGCCCTCGCTCTGCCGCGTCATCGCCAGGCGCTTTCCCCAGATCCGCGTGATCTGCGGCGACGCCACCAAGCTGCGCGGCCTGTTGCGCCGGGCCGGGATCGGACCGGTCAAGGCCGTGGTCTCGGGCTTGCCGCTCCTGGCGATTCCCAAGCGGGCCGAGCGCCTGATCGTCGCCCAGGCCTTCGACGTCCTGGCCGACTACGGCGTCCTCATCCAGTTCACCTACGGCCCGAGGGCCCCGATCTCGCGTGCGGTCGCCAGCGGGCTCGATATCGCCGGCGACCGTTCCCATTGGGTGCTCGGCAACCTGCCGCCCGCCGCAGTCTGGCAGTACCGGCGCCGGGCCGAGTCACGGGATATCGCCGGCGCGGCCTAAGTGCCCTTCCCGCGCCTCTTGCCAGATGGCGCGGCATTCAGCACGATCCGGACCCAGGGACTCCGAACGCAGGGCGCACCGCCCCGCGCGAACCCAATTCCAGGGAGGTCCGGGCGCTTGAGTCAAACGGGGCGATCGGAACGCGAATTGACCGTCGAGGTCTGGCGCGGCGGCGCGGAGGGCCGCTTCGAGCGCTACCGGGTACCGGCGCGGGAGAACCAGAGCGTGCTCGACCTGGTCACCTGGGTGCAGCGCCACCTCGAGCCGGCCCTGGCCTACCGCTTCGCCTGCCGAGTCGGCATGTGCGGGTCCTGCGCCATGACCGTGAACGGCCGGCCGCGCTGGACCTGCCGCACTCACGTCGGCCAAGTCGCGAAAGGCGGCCGCCTTAAGATCGCGCCGCTCGGCAACCTGCCGGTGATCCGCGACCTGGTCACCGACATGACCCCGTTCTTCGAGAAGTGGCAGAGGGCGCGCGGGCGCTTCTCCCCGACCCGCACGCGCGAGGACGAACCGGCTGCGGTCGACCCCGGCAGCAAGGCGAGGCGCGCGGCCGACGCCGGCATCGAGTGCATCAACTGCGCGGTCTGCACGGCCGCCTGCGACGTTGTGCGCTGGAACCCGGACTACTTGGGTCCGGCGGCGCTCAACCGGGCCTGGACGCTGATCAACGACGCGCGCGACGGCGCACGGGCGGCACGTCTCGCGGCAGTCTCGGGCGCGGCCGGCTGCCACAACTGCCACAGCCACCAGGGCTGCGCCGAGCACTGCCCCATGGGCCTCAACCCAACCGCCGCCATCGCCGGTCTGAAGCGTGCCTCGCTGATCGCCCTGCTCAAGGGGGAGCTGTCGTGACCGCGTGGCTTTCCCTGCTCCAGCGCCTTTCCGCCCTGGTCCTGGCGCCGCTGGTGCTGGTCCACCTGGGGCTGATGGTCTATGCCATCGGCGACGGGCTCACCGCGGCCGAGATCCTGGGGCGCACCCGGGGCAGCCTGTTCTGGGCCTTGTTCTACGGCCTCTTCGTGATCGCGGCGGCGGTGCACGGGCCGATCGGCCTGCGCACGGTGCTCGCCGAGATGACAGCTTGGCGCGGCCGGAGCCTGGACCGCGCCCTGCTCGCCTTCGGCCTGGTGCTGCTCGCGCTGGGCGCGCGCGCCGTTCTCGCGGTGGTGCTGCCGGGGGCAGCTCCGTGATCCGGCCGCACCGCAACCACCCGGGCTATTGGGCCTTCGTGCTGCACCGCCTGTCGGGCGTCGTCCTGGCGCTCTTCCTGCCGGCCCATTTCCTGGTTCTCGGTCTGGCGGTCGAAGAAGCGGCGCTCGACTCCTTCCTCTCGTGGTCTGACGCGCCGCTGGCGAAATTGGCCGAAAGCGGCCTCGTCGTCCTGCTTGCCGTTCACCTAACCGGCGGCCTTCGTCTGCTCGCCCTCGAGCTCCTGCCCTGGTCCGACCGCCAGAAGGGCTTAATCGCGCTCGCCACCGGCCTGGCCCTCGCCGCTGGCGGTCTGTTCCTACTGAGCGCGGGTTGAGCCAATGCCCGAACACTTCACCACCGACATCCTGATCATCGGCGCCGGGGGGGCGGGGCTGTTCGCGGCGTTGCACACCAAGCAGGCGGCGCCGGAGCTCGAGGTCACGGTCGCGGTCAAGGGGCTGCTCGGCAAATGCGGCTGCACGCGCATGGTCCAGGGCGGCTACAACGTGGCCCTGGCGCCCGCCGACTCGCTCGAGCGGCACTTCATGGACACCATCGTCGGCGGCAAGTGGCTGCCGCGCCAGGATCTCGCCTGGCGCCTGGTCGAGGGCGCGGTCGAGCGGATCCGCGAGCTGGAGAACGAGCTCGGCTGCTTCTTCGACCGCAACCCGGACGGCTCCCTGCACCAAAAGGCCTTCGCCGGGCAGAGCTTCGACCGCACGGTGCACAAGGGGGATCTCACCGGCATCGAGATCATCAACCGCCTGTCCGAGCAGGTCTGGGCGCGCGACATCAAGCGCCTCGAAGAGCACCGTGCCGTCGCCCTCGTCCCGGCCGCCGCGGGTGACGGGCTTGCCGGCGTGCTTTTTCCGCGTGATCCAGGCCAAGGCCGTGCTGCTGGCGGCCGGCGGCGGGCCCACCATGTACCTCTACCACACGCCCTCGGGCGACAAGGCCTGCGATGGCATGGCCATGGCGCTCAGGGCCGGCCTGGCGCTGAGGGACATGGAGATGGTGCAGTTCCACCCCACAGGCCTGATGGCAGGGCCCGACACGCGCATGACCGGCACAGTGCTGGAAGAGGGCCTGAGGGGCGCCGGCGGCTGGCTCTTGAACGGCGCCGGCGCGCGCTTCATGACGGACTACCACGCCCACGGCGAGCGCGCCACGCGCGACATCGTCTCGCGCGCCATCTTCGCCGAGATGCGCGCCGGCCGGACCTCGCCCTTGGGCGGTGTCTTCGTCGAGATGAAACACCTCGGCCCGGACGAGGTGCGTCGCCAGTTCAAGGGCATGGTCGAGCGCTGCGCGGACTGCGGCTTCGACCTGGCCGGCGGGCGCGTCGAGGTGGTACCGACCGCACATTACATGATGGGCGGCGTGGTCTTCGAGCCCGACGGCACGACCGCCCTGCCCGGCCTTTACCTGGCCGGCGAGGATGCCGGCGGCGTGCACGGCGCCAACCGCCTGGGCGGCAACGGCGTCGCCAATTCGACGGTCTTCGGCGGCATCGCCGGCGACAGCATGGCGGCCTTCGCCGCCAAGGAGGGCGCGCTGCGCGAGCCGGACCCCGAGGCCATCGAGGCCGCCGTGGCGCGCTGTCGGCGGCCCTTCGCGCAAGCCCCCGGCGACCTGAACGGCCTGCGAGAGCGGCTGGCGCAGTTGATGTGGGACGACGTCGGCATCCTGCGCGACCGCGCCGGCCTGCAGCGGGCGATCGCGGCGCTCGAGGACCTGGCCGCGGAGCTCGAGGAAACCGGCATTCCCGACAGCCAGCCGGCCTTCAACCTGACTTGGCACGACTGGCTCAACCTGGACAGCCAGATCCTGGTCAGCCGGGCGATCGCCCGGGCCGCGCTCGCCCGTGAAGACTCGCGCGGCGCCCATTTCCGCGAAGACTTTCCCGATGCGGGCGATGCGGAGAAAAGCGCGTATACTGTGGTGCGGCAGGCGGAAGACGGGCTCGAGGTGAGCCAACAGCCGGTCGCCTTCACCATCGTCCGGCCGGGCGAGAGCCTGATCGAGGGCGAGGCCGGGGCGCCGCCCGGCGCGGAGCAGGAGCAGACGGCATGATCCCCAAGGCGCTGATCGAGGAGACCGCCTACCAGCTCATGTTCACGGCGGGTATCGAGATCCCCGAGGACTACCTGGCCGGCATCAAGGCCATGGCGAGCGCGGAAACGGGCGACCTCTCGGCCTTCGTGCTAAGGGCCATGCTCGAGAACTGGGAGGCGGCGAAAGACGACCGTCGGCCGATGTGCGCCGATACCGGCCTGCCGCGCTATTTCGTCAAGGCGGGCAACGAGGCCGTCATCGAGGGCGGCTTCGTGGCGCTCGAGCAGGCGCTCAGGTCGGCCACGGCGCGAGCCACCCACGACATCCCGCTGCGGCCGAACCGGGTCCATCCGCTGTCGCGGCTCGACCACGACAACAATGTCGGCGTGAACGCGCCCGAGATCGACTACAGCTTCGAGCCGGGGGCCGAGTGGCTCGACATCACCACGGTGCACAAGGGCGGCCTGTTCGGCAGCGACTACCGCATGCTTTTCCCCGGCGACGGCATCGACGGCATCAAGCGCTTCCTGCTCGATACCCTGATCGCCTTCGGCAAGCGCGGCCTGGCCTGCCAGCCGGCCATCGTCGGCGTCGGGCTGGGCGGCTCCAAGGACGTCTGCATGACGCTCGGCAAGCAGGCGGCCTGCCTGCGGGTGGTCGGCGACCGCAATCCTGACCCCGAGATCGCCAAGCTGGAGCTGGAGCTCAAGGACCTCGGCAACTCGATCGGCATGGGGGCGATGGGCTTCGTCGGCTCCTCGATGGTGGTCGATTGCCACGTCGAGGTCGGCTATACCCATACCGGCGGGATGCCGATGAGCGTGCACTGTTTTTGCCTGTCGTCGCGGCGCGCGGTGGCGCGCATCCACGCCGACGGCCGTGTCGAGCAGCGCACCGACCCGCAGTGGTTCACCCCCTACCTGAGACGGGACACGGTCGAATGGCCTCAGAACGCAGCAGGCTTAAGGAAATCCGGCTGACCACGCCGGTCTCGGCCGACGCCATCGCGGCGCTCGAGCTGGGCGACGTGGTGTTCCTGGACGGCATCATCTACACCGGCCGCGAGGGCGTCTACCGGCGCATCCTCGACGAGGGGATCGAGCCGCCGGTCGACGTGAAGTTGCTCAGCAACGTCAACTTCCACTGCTCGCCGGCCGCCGCCGTGGATCCGGACGGCGGCTACACCGTCGGTGCGGTCACGGCCACGGCGAGCTTCCGTTTTTCCCAGAAGCTGCCGAAATGGTTCGAGGTCTCCGGCTGTAAGGTGATCATCGGCAAGGGCGGCATGAGCGAGGCCGACTACCGCGATGTCTTCGTGCCGAACGGTGCCGTCTACCTGACCACCGTCGGCTACGGCACCGGCGCGCTTCTGGGCCGCGGCATCAAGCGGGTGCTTGGTGCCCACTGGATCGAGGAGCTGGGCATCGCCCAGGCGCTCTGGGTTTTCGAGGTCGAGAACATCGGCCCCTTCCTGGTCGAGAGCGACCGCGCCGGCAACAGTCTCTTCGAGCAAAACAACCGCGCGGTGAACAGCCGCATCGAGGCTCTCTACCAAGGCCTGCGACAACCGAGCCTGAGCCGCTTCGGCGAGACCGGCGACCGCAAGGACGAGGTGATCTGACCGGCCGCACCGCTCGGATCATCGATGAGCTTTGGTATCATGCGATCCCCGGGTCTGTGGCGGCGTGGAGCACAAATTTGACACCGGATACCGCGTGACCGGCCACGTCTGACTGCGCTATATTGAGAATTAGTCCATTAGTGCCTGTCGTTCTTGATCAAAATCCAAGATAAATTGCTGATGTTGCAAAGGATTACAACGATCCTGACCGGCGATTTCCGGTTGCGCGAACTCCGAACTAAGAGGTAGGAGTATAGACAAAACTGGTGGCATATTGGTGGAACCGTCGAGATTTCGGACAGGTCCGGCAAATACAGTGCCGCTGCCCGCCTCGAGCGTGGTTTTCCACCATAGGAGCGTGTGGATGCTTGAGAGGGTAGGTTCTGTTCTTCGCGATCTGGGTATTCCGTTGCCGGGACGGCGCACCCGTGGCCAGGGAACGGCGCAGGATGTCCGCGAAGGCATGTCCTTCGCCCGCTTGCTCTCGGCCAACGTCACAGAGACCGCGCGCGTGCTGGAGGTGGTCACCGATAGTGCCGGCATTCCCCACATTCGCTATTCCGTCGAGGTGAGAGATCAGAGCGGCCAACACGACGAAGGTTCGCGGGTTCTCGCCCAATCCTCCTTCCTGGCCCTGTACCGAAGGGTGAGGTAACACCGCCGGTCTCCTCGGAGGGCGACGCCAAGCTCGGTCTGCCGACCGAATTCGTCATCGGACCCCGGTGGTGGTCCTACCGGGCGGTGCGTTGCGCCCCCCGGCAGGCACGCTATTTTGAAGTTGCAAAAGACGGGGCGTCCCGGGACAATCAAGCAATAATAACTACATAAAAGACAGTAGGGAGGAGCGAAGGAAGCGATGACCACGCTGACCGGCGCCGTTTCGAGCGTCGAGCAGGTTGCAGGCGGTGTCGTTGCAGGCGCAGCGCGATACATGGAAACGCTGGTTGCCGTGGTTCGGGCGCTTCGGGTGCGGTCGGGGCCCAGACCCGACCGTGAAGAGATGGATTTCTTTCCGGTGATCAAACGCTCAACAGATCCACTGGTGGGTGCTGTCAGAGGGTGCGGTGGACCCGCATTCACTGGTTTTCAAGGCGAAGGCGCAGTCTGTCGTGGGTTAGCATCCCGCAACGCTCTGTGCTAACCTTAAGGTGAGAGATCGCCTCCCGACGCTGGAACGAGAGGCTGTCTTGTCAATGTGTTAGCCGACGAGCTGCAGAGGCGCCGCCAGCTAGGCGTCAGGCGAGGGAAGGTGCAGTCGTGTCCCTGACCTTACAGGTCAAAGATTTCGACCGGTTGCTGCCGGAAGCGGATTGCTCGAGGGTCCTCGAGACGGGCACCCTGACCATTGGTCGGGGGCTGGAGAACGACTGGGTGCTGCCCGATCCCGAAAGGGTCATCTCCAAGCGACACTGCGCCATTGAAGCGGCCGGCGGCCAATATCTGCTCATCGACATGAGCTCCAATGGGGTTTTTCTCAACCGGTCGGATACGCCCATCGGCCAAGGCAATTCCGTTGCCTTAAAGGACGGCGACCATCTCAGGGTCAGCCATTTCGAAATCGAAGTGGGAGTGAGCGAACAGCGGGACACCGCCCCGGCCGGACACGCCGACGCCATGGGAGGCGAATCCGTGTCGACCTTCCCCGAACTCCCGGGAGAGCCTTCGGCTACCGATGCGTCGCTGGATGACATCCTAGGCTTTTCAGAAGATCTCGAGCCCGCGCGCGAGCAGCAAGCGGAGCCCGGCTCCATATCCGGTCACGATCTCTTCGCGCCGGAGCCCGCCGGCGAAAGCGTATCCCCGGATTTCACCGCCGAGATGGAGCACGCGCCCCTGGACCAGGATTTCCTGCAGGTTCCCGAACCGGTCCCCGACGCGGCTCCGGAGATCCCGGACGATTGGGACGAGGAATGGACACCCGCCGAAGCGCCGGCCCAGCACGCGGAATCCGGTGACACGTCGTCCTGGCCGGACAGCGACGACCCCTTTGGCCCGGCCGCGGCGCCAGGGCCGGACCTGGCCGAGAGCGAGGCGCCGCCGCCGCTGCCGCCGGAACAACCGACGGCGGCCCCGTCCCGGGCTCGTCGGGCGCCCCAACCGGCCGCGCAGCCGCCGGCAATAGCCGCGAAAAAAGCGCTCGAGGCTTTCTACGCGGGTGCCGGACTGAGCGAGGTCGAAATCCCCGAGGCGGAGGTCGCACAGACGCTGGAGATGCTCGGCACGCTTTTCCGCGAGGTCGTGCAGGGACTGATGGAGGTGCTGGCGGCGCGCAGCAGCATCAAGAGCGAATTCCGCCTGTCCCAGACGATCATTCAGCCGGTCGAGAACAATCCCTTGAAGTTCTCGCTCGGCGTGGATGATGCCTTGATCGCGCTGCTCACCAAGCACGGCAAGGGGTATCTGCCGCCCGTCGACGCGATCCAAGAGGCTCTCGACGACATCAAGGCCCATCAGGTCGCCGTGCTGGCCGGTATGCAAGTGGCCTTGACCAGCCTCCTGGCGCGCTTCGACCCCAATGCTCTCGAGACACGGATCGGCCAGGAGAAGGGGATCGGGACACTGTTGACGGCAAAGAAATCCCGCTATTGGGACGAGTTCACTCGCCTGTACCAGAACATCGCCGTGGAAGCCGAGGACGATTTCCAACGCGTGTTCGGGCGCGAGTTCGGCCGTGCTTACGAGGACCAAGTTCGCAAGCAGGGCAAACGCCGCACCTGAAGCCCGAACCGGGGGGAGGTGCGAAAAGAGTAAAAGGGAAGGACCGGAGCATGAGACCTGTCAACAAGCAGACCGCCCGGATTTTGCTGCTTTTCGGCATGGTCGTGCCCGTGTTGTCGGGATGCATCGCGGACGCGGCCTCGGGTGTTACCACGGCGCTCATCGATAAGATATTCGAGCCCGGCGCGACCTCGATAGAGGCGAATATTGTCGCTGCCGAGGACTTGAACCCGGATTACGACGGCCAGGCGTCTCCGCTCGTCGTGCGCATGTACGAGCTAAAGTCGCCGACGGCCTTCAACAATGCGTCCTTTTTCGCCCTGTACGACAGCGACGTGGCCGAATTGGGCGACGACCTCAAGGGCAAGGAGGAAATCGAGCTGCGGCCCGGCGACAAGCTCGAGTTGGAGCGCGAGCTGCAGCCAGAGACGCGCTTCGTCGGCTTTATCGCGGGCTATCGGGACATCGAGAACGCCTCGTGGCGGGCCGTGGCCGAGGTGCCCGAGGGCGAGACGACCGACCTGAAGATCGACTTCGGTCGGCTAGCCGTGAAGATCGTCGAAGTAGACTGATGACCGCCCGGCGTCGTCTGCTCGGTCCTGCAGTCTGCCGCAGCCATCGGGTCTGAACATGTGTCAAAATTCACATACTGGAGCCTCTGTTTTCGGCATGAACAGAGCGACTTGTCATTACGGGGCCATGCATGACGCTTTATAACAAAGTGGTCTGGTGCGAGGGGATGTTCCTGCGTCCCCAGCACTTCCAACAGCAGGACCGTTATGTCGAGCATCTGGTGCGCCAGAGTTCGGCCAGCTTCCGGCCCTACGCCTGGGGCTTCAAGGAGTTGAAGATCGACCATGACCTGCTGCAGACCGGTAAGTTCGCCCTGAGTCGTTCCAGGGGCGTCATGCCCGACGGGACTCCCTTCGACCTTCCGGAGGAGGCCGCCGCCCCCGAAGCGCTGGACCTGAGCGAGAAGATAGAGAACGCGACGGTATTTCTGGCCTTGCCGGTGCGCGATGCGCGGGGCATGGACATCGACCATGGCGGCGTGGGCAACGGGATGCTGCGCTATGCCGTCGAGGAGTCGGAGGTCCACGACAGCAGCGGCGGCGCCGAGGGCGCCAGCCAGATACAGATTGGCCACCTGAACTTCCGGTTGATGCTGGAGGACGAGGAGCGCAGCGGATATCACTGCCTGGGTCTGGCTCGGATCGTCCAGGTGGGCGCGGACAAGACCGTGGTGTTCGACGAGGACTTCATCCCGTCGTGCATCGACTTTCACGCCGCCGACAAGCTCGGTGGCTTCGTGAACGAGCTTGAGGGTCTGCTCCACCAGCGCGGCGAAAGTCTGGCGGGCCGGGTTTCGGAATCGGGCCGCGGCGGCGCCGCTGAGATCGCCGATTTCCTGCTTCTGCAGGCGGTCAACCGCTATGAGCCGCTGGTCGCCCATTTATCGCGCGTGCCGGACGTGCACCCCGAGACGCTGTATCGCTTCTTGGCGGAGATGGCCGGCGAACTTGCCACCTTCGGCACGCAGAACAAGCGGCCGCCAGCATTCCCGGAGTACCGGCAGGATGCGCTCAAGGAAACCTTCGAGCCGGTTATGACCTCCTTGCGGCAATCGCTCAGCATGGTCTTCGAGCGCACGGCGGTCGCCATTCCGCTGGAAGAGCGAAAGTACGGCATACGGGTGGCCATGATCTCCGACAAGGCCCTGTTGTCGGAAGCCACCTTCGTGCTGGCGGTAAATGCGGACGTGCCGGTCGAAGGACTACGCCGGAACTTTCCCGCCCAGGTCAAGATCGGACCCGTGGAGAAGATCCGCGAACTTGTGAACCGGGCGCTTCCGGGGATAGGGCTGAACGCCTTGCCGGTGGCGCCGCGGCAAATTCCCTATCATGCGGGCGTGACCTATTTCGCGCTTGATACCAAGGGTCAATTCTGGAAGGAGCTGGAACGCTCGGGCGGCCTTGCGATTCACGTGGCGGGCAAATTTCCCGGCCTTGAAATGGCCCTCTGGGCGATCAGGCAGTGATGTAGATGTCGGACAAAGATCCCTTTTCCGATTTTGATTCGGAACCGGAAGACCTCGAACGGACAATCATCATGCCGGCGCCTGGCGGTCGGCGACGCACGCAGAGCGAGGCTTTCGAACCGCCCCGGCCCATGGCGCGGCCCAGTGGGCCGGCGCCGGTCGTCGAGAGTACGGCCAAGAATCCGCTGATCCGCGCCGCAGCCACGGCCTTCGCCCTGGTCCGACGCCTGCGCAACACGGCACGCCACGACGACGTTCCCGGGCTGCGCGACAGCGTGCTCGCCACGATAAAGGAATTCGAGACCAAGGCACGCGGCCTCGGCTCGGGGTCCGAGACCACTTATGCGGCCCGCTACGCGCTCTGCGCCCTGATCGACGAAACGGTTCTATCCACGCCCTGGGGCAGCCAGAGCGCCTGGACCACGGAAAGCCTCCTGGGCACGCTCCACAACGAAACCAAGGGCGGCGCCAAGTTCTTTCAGATCCTGGAGCGAATGTCCGAGAGCCCGGCACACAACATCGACCTGCTGGAGTTTCTTTACCTCTGCCTCAGTTTGGGCTTTCAAGGCAAGTTTGCGGTCATGGATCGGGGCGCTGCCCAGCTCGAGGAGATTACGCACAATCTCTACCGGACGATCCGCAACCAGCGCGGCGAGGGCGAGCGCGAGCTTTCGCCGCACTGGCGGGGCATCGCCGACCGTCGGCCGGCCGTCGCGCGCTATATCCCTCTGTGGGTGGTCCCGGTCGCCGTCTGTGCCGTGGCCGTGGCCCTCTACCTGGGCTTCAGCTACAGCATCAACCGCGCTTCCGACGATGTCTTCGCCAAGCTCAACACTCTGGGCGGCGAGGCCGCGCAGCTTTACGAGCGTCCGGCCGCCACCGAGCCGCTTGTGGTCGAGACCGTCGCCCTGGCCTCCGACGAACCGCCGCCGCCACCGCCCGCCGTGAGGATCGGTGGCCTGCTCCAAGAGGAGGTGGAGCGCGGACTGCTCCAGGTTGTGGACCTGGGCTATGCGACAAACATCGTGGTTCACAACAAGGGCCTGTTCCCCTCCGGCAGCGCCAGGGTGTCGAATGACTATCGTCCGGTGATCCTCAAGATCGGCGACGTGTTGAAGAACGAGCCCGGACCGCTTCTGGTCACTGGTCATACCGACAAGATTCCGATCCGCACGTTGAAGTTTCCGTCCAATTGGCACTTGTCGGACGCCCGGGCAAAGGCGGTTGTCGCCCTGATGTCCGAATCCGTCGGCAATTCGAACAAATTGGTCGCCGAAGGCCGCGCCGACACGGAGTTGATCGCGCCGGGCAACAGCGCCAAAGACCATCAGCGAAACCGGCGTATCGAGATCAAGATCCCAGTGAAGTAGGTACTAGAGGCATTCGGAGGCAAGGGGAATGGCTGGAAGCAAGATGCGCTCCAAGGCACCCACACCGAGAGAGACCAACACAGTCCATGGCGAGGCCGCCGGCGAGCGCGCCCGGAATCCGGAAACTCGCGAAAGGTAAGCGCGATGCTGAAACGCCTGTTTGGATGGCTGCTGAACCGGTGGGTCATTTCGATCCTCGGGCTTCTTCTTCTTGGCCTCCTGATCTGGTTCGTCGGTCCCTTGATCGCCTTCGCGGGATGGGAGCCCTTGGCCAGCGCCGAGGCCCGGCTGGCAATCATCGTCACGATCGTCCTGATCTGGGCCGTCAAGGCGATTTGGACGGCCATCCGCGCCAGGCAGACCAATGCCCAGGTAATCGAGAGCCTGGCGTCCGGCCCGGAGGAGGGCGCGGACGGCCAGGCCTCGGAGGAAGAGCTGGCGATCCTGCGCGAGCGGTTCCGGGAGTCGCTGGCGGTCCTCAAGAAGGCGAAGCTAGGCGGCAAGGGGCGTAGACGCCAGCTCTATCAGCTGCCCTGGTACCTGATCATCGGGCCGCCGGGCGCCGGCAAGACGACCGCGTTGAAGAACTCGGGCCTGAAGTTCCCCCTGTCGGGTCAGACAGGCGGCGAGGACGTCCGTATCCGCGGCGTCGGCGGCACCCGGAACTGCGACTGGTGGTTCACCGACGAGGCCGTGTTGCTAGACACAGCCGGCCGCTATACCACGCAGGACAGCGACCGGACGGTCGACAGCGCGGCCTGGACCGGGTTCCTTCAGCTGCTGAAGAAGCACCGCCGGCGCCGCCCGGTCGACGGCATCATCGTCGCCTTCAGCTTGGACGACATGGCCCGGCAGGGCGAAGAGGAACGGCGGCTGCATGCCGTCGCCGTCCGCCAACGGCTGCAGGAATTGGCCAACGAGCTCAAGGTCAAGGTTCCGGTCTACGTCGTGCTGACGAAGTGCGACCTGGTCGCGGGCTTCATCGAGTTCTTCGACGATCTGGGCCGCGAGGAGCGTGGCCAGGTCTGGGGCCTGACCTTTCCGATCGCCACATCAGAGAATCCAAGCGGCGTCATCGCCGACTTCGGGACCGAGTACGACGCGATCATGGAGCGCCTCGATGGCAGGCTGATCACGCGTCTCGATCAGGAACGGGACATCAACCGGCGTGGCGCGATCCAAGGCTTTACCCAGCAGATGGCGGCACTCAAGGGGTCGATCCAGGACTTCCTGGCAGAGACCTTCCAGCCGAGCCGATTCGAGGAGCCCTGCCTGCTGCGCGGTATCTATTTCTCCAGTGGGACCCAGGAGGGAACTCCAATCGACCGCGTGATCAGCTCGATATCCGGGACCTTCGGGCTGGACCGCCAAGTCATGCCTGCGTTCAGCGGCCCGGGCCGGAGCTACTTCCTGACCCGCCTGCTGCGCGACGTCGTGTTCCAGGAGGCCGATCTGGTCGGCCATACCGGGCTGCTGCATCAGTATCGCGTCTGGTTCCAGCGCGCCGCCTATGCCGGAGCGGCCGCGCTCGTGGTCCTGCTGGCGGCGGCCTGGTCGACCAGCTACCTGCGCAATCAGAACTACATCGGCGAGACGGAGACCCAGGTCCAGGAGTACGAACAGCTGGCCGAGGCGTTGGCTGCCGGCAGCGGTTCGGTGGAGGAGATGCTGATGCCGCTCAATGCGCTTCGCGCGCTGCCCGGCGGTTACGATGATCGGGACAAGCCGGTGCCGGTGATGATGGGTCTTGGCCTGTATCAGGGCGACAAGCTCGGGGCGGCCGCCCAAGGCGCCTATCGCAGGGCGTTCCAGACCATCCTTCTGCCGCGTGTTATGGAAGGCCTGGAAGACCAGATGCGCCTCTACGTCGAGCGCTCCGACATCCTCTACGAGGCGCTCAAGGCCTACCTGATGATGGGCAACCCCAAGGTCCTCGACCGCGAGTTCGTACAGCTCTGGGTCTCGCTGGATTGGGGCGCACGCCTGCCGGGCGCCACCAACGAGCCCTTGCGCGAGCAGTTCCAAACGCACTTGGCGGCTCTGATGGAGGGCGATTTGGTACCGCCGGCGCTGAACGCAACGCTGGTCACCCAGGCGCGGGAGATCCTGGCCCGGCGGCCACTGGCCGAACGGCTCTACGGGCAGGTCAAGCGCGAGGCCATGTCGGACGGCCTCGAGGACTGGCGGGTCACCGACAAGATCGGCGATGGCGGGCGCTACTTCAGGCGCCGTAGCGGCGAGTTGATGACCAAGGGTATTCCCGGGCTGTTCACCTACAGCGGCTACAAGGACGCCTTTCTCGTCAAGCTGCCCGAACTCGCGCGTGTAGCGGTCGCGGAAACCTGGGTCATCGGCACCGAGCACAGCCAAACTCCCGGCGAAACCGACCTGCCCGCGCTCGAGCGCTATGTCACCGACCTCTATTTCGCCGAGTATGTACGGCAGTGGGAGGACTTCCTGGCGGATGTCGACATCGTCCGGTTCCGAGGCTTCGGCGAGGCGGCCAACGCGATGAACGTCCTTTCGTCCATAGACTCGCCGATCAAGGGCTTTCTCAAGGCGGTGGCCGATGAGACCATGCTGTCCAAGTCGCCGATCGATATCGGCGTGGTGGCCGAGGCCTCGGACAAGCTCAAGGAAATGAAGGACCGACTCGGCAAGCTGCTCGCTATGGCCCCGGGCTCCGGGGAGCTCGTGCCGGACAAGGACGCGTCCAGCGTCGTCGACCGCCGCTTCGAGCGGATCCACACGCTGGTCAAGGGAAGCAGCGACAGTCCACCGCCGATCGGCCGTGTCCTGGACACCCTGAACGACCTCTACGTGCACCTGAGCGCGGCGCGCGGCGGCGGTGCCACGCTCGCGCCGCCGGGCTCGGTCGATGCCATCGCGCGCGTCCGCCTGGAGGCCGAGCGCCAGCCCGAGCCGCTGGCGGCGTGGCTGCGCAGCCTGGCGGGGGAGAGCTCCCAGGTGACCGTGAGCTCGGTGAAGGCCCGGCTCAACAATATATGGACCGCCGATATCGCCCCCTACTGCCGCAGCGCGTTGGCCAACCGTTACCCCCTGGCGAGGAACAGTGCCCAGGACGTCAACCTGAACGACTTCTCGAACTATTTTGGCCCGCAGGGCAAGGTCGCCGCCTTCTTCTCCATGCACCTCAAGCCCTATATCGATATCTCGGTCCGGCCGTGGCGGCCGATCTCGAGCGCCGGCGCGAAAATCGCCATCTCCGAGGGCACGCTCAAACAGTTTGAAAAGGCGGCGCGCATCAAGGAGGCGTTCTTCGCCGGCGGCGCCTCGCAACCGCTGGTGAATTTCCAGATTCGCCCGCTGGGTCTGGACAAGTCGGCCCGTCAGGTGCTGCTCGAGCTCGGCGATCAGCGGCTCACCTACCGCCACGGACCGACGCGCCTGGAGAGCATGCAGTGGCCGCCACCAAGCGGCGAAAGCCGGGCCCGGCTCGTGTTCACGCCCCTGGGCGGCGCCGGCGCCCAGTCGTCGAGCATCAGCGCCGAAGGGCCCTGGGCCCTGTTCCGCCTGCTCGACAAGGCCAAGGTCGGCTCGACCACCATGGCGGACCGCTTCAAGGTGACCTTCGACGTCCAGGGCCAGACGGCGGTCTTCGAGCTGCGGGCCTCGAGCGTGGCCAATCCCTTCCGTTCGAGCGCCTTGGGGGGCTTCCGGTGCCTGGGGAAGCTGTAGCGGCGCAAGGCGGGCCCGCCGTCCTCGGCTACTACGGCAAGGTGCCGACCAAGGGGGACTTCGTGCTCCGGCGCCTGCCCAGGTCCTTCGTGGACCCCTGGGACGCGTGGCTGCAGCGCGCGATGGCGATCAGCCGCGAGCAGCTGGCCGAGGCTTGGCTCGACGCCTACCTGACCAGCCCGATCTGGCGCTTTGCCCTGACCGCCGGGGTGTGCGGCGGACACGCGGCCGCCGGGGTGCTGATGCCCAGCGTCGATTCGGTGGGGCGTTATTATCCCATGACCATCGCGACCCTGCAGCCGGCGCCGCGCAACCCCTTCGACGTCGCGGCACGGGAGGAAGCCTGGTTTGCCGGCGCGGAGGACGCGGCTTTGTCCTGCCTGGAACAGGGTTTTCGTCTCGAGGGCCTCGACGAACGCCTGGGCAACCTGGGCGCCACCCCGGACGGCGCCGGCGCCCAACCGGCGCAGCCCCTGCCCCAGACATCGGCCGGCGGGCTCGGCTGGTCTCTCGGCCAGGACGCGCCGGACCGGCTCTGTCAGGGCCTTTACCCCGAGATTCTGGACGACTTGCTGCGCGCCAAGTTCCGGACCTACAGCCTGTGGTGGACCACCGGATCGGACCAAATCGCGCCCTCGCTGAGGGTCTACGAGGGCCTGCCCTACCAGGGCGACTTCGCCGCCTTCCTCCGCGGCGCCGGGGCCTGAACCAAAGGTCATCGATATCGACCGTCGTCGGAGAGGGGACCCGGCGGGCCGCGGTTCTTTGCCCCGACGTCGCAGAAACTTTAGGTGAAAAAGCCGCCGGCACCGCGCTTTTTGTTGAAAAGACCTAGAAAAAAGACGAACAATGGGGGGCAGGCTACAAAAAAGGGGCGCCTCATGGAAGATCGCTTTGACATGGCGAAGCTGCTCGATCTTCGGAAACTGACCACCGCGATCGCAGAAATTCTCCAGGGGCAGCTGGCCGGGTATCTCTCGACTTTGCATCCACTGTTCGCGCCCCAGCGGGTGCTCGGCAACAACACCAGCCCGGGTACCAGCGCGACCGTCAAGGGCGCCGACAAGGCCTTCGCCGATCTGCAGGCGACCTACATCAGGTTGGCCGGGACCAAGCTCTACAATCTGCCCAAGGCGCTCGAGCCGCCGATACCGGTCACCACCTCCCGGCCCGAGATCGTGCGCGTGGAGTATCCTTACGAAGCGAGCGCCGACGGCGCGACCAAGAGCCTGACCGCGGTCGCGCCGCTCAAATGGGTGTTGACCTACAGCGGCTTCACGCCCGAGCACCTGCGTGCGCTGCTGGCCCAGGGCGTCAACGTGAACGAGCGCCAGCTCACGGAAACCCTGCTGCACATCCTGATGATGGACCTGGTGGTCAGTCAGCAATCAGGGCTGACCGACATCCTCTCCGCGCTCGGCTTCACCATCGAGGCGTCGCACGCGCCCGAGTTCGGCGAGCTGCCGCTGACCTACGTCAGCGCCCCGGTCCATACCCGGCGCCCGCCCGACCAGCTCATGCTGCAGATCGCCGAGATCTCCGGCAGCCCGCTCTTCGAGGAGGTGGTGCGCATCGAGGACATCGTGGCCCTGAAGACGCCGCTGAAGGACCGGCTCCTGGAGGCGGCGCGCAGCCACGCCGGCGGCCTGCTGGAGGCGGCGGGCGGCTGAGCCTTTTCATATTTCGCGGAACCTGCCGGTATTCCCTATCGACCCAGTAACTTTTGCTGCCGGACGCCTGGCGCGCGGGTCTCGAACAGCGGTTGGCCCAGCTCCAAGAGGGCGAGCTCGAGCGCCGCGCCGTTCCGCTGTCGCTGGAGGCCCGTCGCGAGTACCTCCCGGCAGTGCTCGGCGGTGATCGGCTGGCCGACCAGGTATCGCGTGCCGGCGTGAAAGCGGCTCTTGTTGGCCTCCCACCAGCCCTGCACCAGGTCCGGCTTCGGCCAAGGCAGGTCCCCGTCCGGGTCCATCTCGACGTCCTCGTCCTCGGGGCTTTCCGTAGGCACCGCTTCCAAATCCTCCGGCCCCTCGCCCTCCAGATCCTCATAGGCCAGGTCCGCCCCGGTGATGATCGAGAAGGCCTCGCCTGCCACGCGCGCGATCTCGGGCGTTTCCATCTGCTTGATCAGCCAGGGGACATAATGCGCATCGCCGCGCGCGCCGGTCGCCATGATGACCGTGCGCAGCCAACTCGGATCGGCCACCAGTCCCTTGAGCCAGGCCTGCGCCGCCGAGCTTTCGAGGGCCCGCGGAACGAGCTGAAGCGCGCGCTCGGCAAAGGGCGAGTCCGAGACGACCTCCACCTTGAGGCTCTCCAGCGCCCGGCGACGCTCGCCCAGCAGCACCGCCGACCAGGCCGCCCAGAAGCGGCAGCCCGGGTCTTCCTCGATCTCGGCCCGCTCGCCCAGCAGAGGCAGCAGGTCCTTGCGGCCCAGCTCGCCCGCCGCACGCAGGGCGCGGGTGCGAAGCGGCACATCGTCGTCGGTCAGCGCGCTGTCCAGCCGCGGGCCCGGGTCGACCCGGTGCAGCGCACAGGCCGCAATGCCGAGCCGGCGCAAGAAGGGCGAACCGCCGTTCAAGAAGGTCTTGCCGGTGCCCTTGAGCTGCTTCGGCGTGACCCAGCCGAGCGCCGAGACGAAGCCGCGCGTCGTCTCCGGCACCTCCTCCGCCACGGCCAGCACTTGGTCGAGGCGCTTCGGGTTCCGGCTTTCGAGCGCCAGCACCGCGGCCGCGAAGACCTCGCCCGGCTCCTGTAGCTCGAGCTGGGCGGCGGCCAGTTCCCAACCCAACTCGCCGGCTACGCGCAGGCCGTCCAGGTTGGCGTCGACCCGTTCGTCCAGCTCGACCAGGTCGTCGAGATCGTACTGCGGCGCGTGCACCGCGAGGTCGCGCAGGAACCAAAGGAACGGCGCCTCGTCGGCATGCTCGGCTGCGATGTCCTTGATGATCAACGGTCCGCCCGCATCAAGAGAACGAGAGTTTGTGCATTTTGCCACATTATTTTTCCGCCGGTCCACTACAGTGGTTCGTGTCCGCCGCCCGGCCTCCGGCCAAGATCAGCAAAGCGTGGTGGACGCGACGGAGATCTGGGGAAAGTCACACCGTGGCGGCATATTTCTTCGCGGCGCTTTTGGGGGCGGTCCGGTCGCCGCGAACCGTCGGTCGGCGTGACGATCGGCGGCAAGCCGTGTTGCCACCGGATTTGCCGTGGCCTAGACTTTTTGCCGAGGTCGGCGCAGGCCGCAAGCACTCTGGGGGAAGGGAATAGGCGCGTGCTGCAGCTCAAGAACGAGAGTCCCTTCGAGCCGGCGATCGCCCTGTTCCCCGACGAGAACGGCATCGACACGCTCTACGTCGTGGTCAAGGCCACCTTCCACCTGGGCGACCGCCTGGAGATCGCCGAGGAGCAGGTGCCGCCCGTCCTGGCCGACGAGTACTGGAGCGAGCCGGGCGTCTCGAGCCTCAAGTACGCGTCCGATCTGCACCTCTGCAAGCCTGCGACCGACGTGGTGCTGGTCGGCCAGGCCTGGGCGCCCGAGGGCAAGCAGGTCGGACAGCTCGACATGGGCATCGCCGTGGGCGAGCGGCGCAAGCTGGTGCGCGTGTTCGGCGAGCGGGTGTGGCGCAACAAAGGCGCCGCGATCTCGCCGCCCGAGCCGTTCGAGAGCATGCCGCTGGTCTACGAGCGCGCCTATGGCGGCGTGCACGAGACCGAGGCGAACGGCGAAACCCTGCTGGGCGAGGGACGCAACCCGGTCGGCCTCGGTTTTCGCGGCAAGCGAAAGGCCGAGGAAGCGAACGGCCTGCCGCTGCCCAACATCGAGGACCCGAAGACCCCGATCCAGCGCTGGGGCGACCGGGCAACGCCCCAGGGCTTCGGCTTCGTCGCGCCCTACTGGCTGCCGCGGCGCGACTATGCGGGGACCTACGACGAGGCCTGGCAGAAGACGCGCGCGCCCTACCTTCCAGAAGATTTCGATTCGCGCTTCTTCAACGCGGCGCACCCCGACCTGATTTGCGACGGGTATCTCCAGGGCGGCGAGCCGATCCAGGTGGTGGGCGCCAGCCCCAAGGGCCGGCTGCGCTTCCGCCTGCCGGTCTGCCGGCTCGACCTGAAGGTGCGGGTCGCGGGCAACACGGAGGAGCTGCCGGTCAACCTGGAGACCGTGCTGATCGAGCCGGACGCAGAGCGCCTCTGCCTGACCTGGCGCGGCGCGGTGCCTTGCGACAAGAAGGCGCTCAAGGTCGAGGAGGTGGCGGTCGGCCTGCAGGCGCTCGACTTCGCCGGAGGAACCGCGTGATGGCCGCGCCGGACGCCTGGATCTGCGGCATCGGCATGGTGACCCCCGTCGGCGGCTGCACGGCGCAGACCGCCGCCTCGGTGCGCGCCGGCCTCAGCCGCTACCAGGAGAGTCCAGTCTACAATAAGCGCTTCGAGCCGATGACCCTGGCCCTGGTGCCGGACGAGGACCTGCCGCCGCTCAACGAGGCGCTGGCGGCGCGGCCCGGCCTGACCGCGCGCCAGGCCCGCATGCTGCGCCTGGCCCAGCCGGCGATCGAGGAGGCCCTCGAGCCCCTGCCCGCCGATGAGAGCCTGCCGCTGCTGCTCGCCGTGGCTGAGCCGATGCCGGAGCGTCCGCCGGTCGTCGGCGAGGATTTCCTGGAGCACATCGTCACGCAGACGGGAGCGGATCTCGATCTCGAGCGCAGCCGGCTGTTTC
>CAMYKD010000018.1:92129-93369 GCA_947258885.1 uncultured Kiloniellales bacterium
CGGACTCGAAGCCATCGGCGCGGCGATCGACCTGCTGGCGGAGGGCGAGCAGGACTACGTGCTGGCCGGCGGCCTCGACAGCTATCTCGACCTCTACCTGTTGGGCACGCTCGACATGGCGGATCGCGTGCTCGCCAACGGGGTCATGGACGGCTTCGCGCCCGGCGAGGGCGCCGTTTTCCTGCTGCTCGGCTCGGAGCGCGCCAGGCAGGCGCTCGGCCCCGGCCCCGCGGTCAAGGTGCTGCCGCCGGGCCTCGCCAGCGAGCCGGGCCACAGGAACAGCGACCAGCCCTACCAGGGCGACGGCCTGGCCGAGGCCGTCGGCCTGGCGCTCGAGGGGCACGAGAACGGCCCGATCCGCACGGTCTTCGGCGGCCTCAACGGCGAGAACTTCGGCGCTAAGGAGTGGGGCGTCGCGGTCCTGCGCAACCGGCCCCAGCTTGACGAGGAGTTCCGCTTCGAGCACCCTGCCGACTGCTTCGGCGACACCGGCGCGGCGGTGGGGCCGCTGCTGGTCGGGTTGGCTGCTCGAGCGATGCAGGAGCAGCATCTATCCGGCCCCTGCCTTGCTTGGTGTTCGTCCGAAGGCGAGCAGCGAGCGGCGGCTTGCGTTACCATGGATGTCGGCGGGAGATCCTGAGATGGCACAAACGGTCTTCGCAAACAGTCGGGGGGTCGATCACAAGGGAAGCGGAGGCATGAGCCCCGTCTTCCCGGACGTGTGCAAGACCCCGGTCCCCATCGTGGGGGTCGTCCCGATCCCCTATCCCAACATCGGCATGGCGAGTGATACCAGCAAGGGCCCGAAAAAGGTCAAGGTCGACGGCAAGATGCCGATGGCCAAAGGCGCCAAGTACAAGAAAACCAGCGGGGACGAGCCGGGAGTTCAGAAGGGTGTCATTAGCAGCAAGCAGATGAAAGAAGCTGAGTATATGCTCTATTCGTTCGATGTGAAGATGGAGGGTAAGAACGCCTGCCGGCTAGGCGATCCGTTGTTTCACAACAAGAAGAACATAATGGGGTAAAGGACCTGTCACGATGGCACAAGTAAAGTTGGCAGCTGCGGGTGGAAGCAGCGACGAGCAGCCTATTGATAAGGAAATATTCCAGGCCCGCATTGTTTCTTTGAAGTTTGTCGATTCCGAGCTGGTCACTCTCGATGGCGCTGAGATTGCGGCGCCTCATTGGACGCGTGCTACGAAGGCAGACATCCGCGAGAACTGGTCGGCGCGGGGCAAGC
>CAMYKD010000018.1:93400-94726 GCA_947258885.1 uncultured Kiloniellales bacterium
GTCGGGAAGCTCGGTTCGATGGTCATCGAAGGCGACTGCGGCACCTCCGCCGAGGAGCATACGGTAAACGCGGAAATAACATCTTGGGGGGACGGCGTCGATGCGTGCGTGGGTAAGATGACTTGGACCATGAACCTGGACTCGCCGAACGGCTTCGTGAACTTGGGCACAACATTCATCGAGGCCTATCTGCTACTCGACAAGCCGGCAACGATGTACGGTGACGGAGTGCCGGCCGAGGTCCTGCGCTTCTTGACTCAGAAGGCCAGGGTGTTGCGAGCGACGACGCCCGAGGACGTCGCGGTGGCGGTCACGAACTATACACACACCGATCATAGGCTTAGGTATCACACCGAGGGCGGTGCTCCGAGCTACGAAGCTGGCAGATTCGGAGGGAGCGATTTTTCCGTCGTCGATTACGCACTGCGGAAGCACAACGTCGTCAATTGCTACGATCAGGCCGCAGCGGTCCAAAGCCTCTCTGGCGCCGTCGGCCCGGTAATCACTTGGATATACATGGGTCCCTACGGTTACATCAATCCGACCAAGCTGATCGGCGTAAAGGGTCTCTGCAACAATCCTTTCTTCGAAATATCCGTCCCACCGGATCCGCCCAGGGTCGATCGTAACGACCCCTGCAGACGGGCGTTCGGCAATCATGCATTTTGCTCCCTATCGAGCAAAATCTTCGACGCTTGCGCCGGTCCGAAGAGGGGCACTGAGACCAAGGCAGAGTATATTGCAAATGCGATCGACCATATCACTACATTGAACATCGGCAAGCCATATCCAGGAACAGAGGCGGATGCCAACGAAAGACCCGGAGTCACGAGCACGAACACGGGCTGCTCTGTGTGATATCAGGCAGTCAGTCTGGTGTCCTGGCATGTCAATCACTCGATGAATGCGAGACCGTGATGCAGTTCGGCGAGCAGCAATCGTTTTGGGAACGGATGGGATTTGACGCGCGGCCCCCAAGGCCTCCTGACGAGGGGGTCCTGGCGGACTGGACGTTGTTGCCAGCGGAGACACGACCACATAGGCAAGCGTGGAGGTACGTTGGGAGCGGCACGCATCCGGTCAGCGATTCGGGTGGCGCGGGATCAGCTGAATGGAACTACGAGTCCAAAGCAGATGATGAGCGGCGTCTGAACATCAAGGTAGTCGTCTTCGGTGCCGGCCAGGCCGAAGCGATTCAGCGGATGGATATGATCGGCAGCTCATCTCACATGGAGGTGACCCCCTTCGGTCCGGCGCCCGATTCGATCAAACTCGGAGACTGGACCGCGGTGCCATTTCCGGATGCTGTTGCCGAGTCGGGGCGAA
>CAMYKD010000019.1 GCA_947258885.1 uncultured Kiloniellales bacterium
CAACAGCAACGATATCTTCCTGGCCAACCTCTTCGTCTATGCGGGCCCGAACCGGCCGGTCGCCAACGACTTCAACGGCGACGGCGAATCGGACATCCTGTGGCGTAACCAGAGCACCTTCGAGACGTCGATGTGGCTTATGGACGGGGCGGATGTGGTGGACTTCGGATCGATCGGCACCGTCGATACGGTCTGGTCGATGGTTGGCTACGGCGACTTCAACAGGGACGGCCGAGCCGACATCCTGTGGCGAAATACCAACCCCGGCGACCGAACACTCGCGATTTGGCTAGTGGATGGGTTTACCCTCCTGGCCGGGCGGACGATCGGCAGACCGCCTTTCGAGTGGCGGATCAGGGGCATCAGTGACCACAACGGTGACGGCGCGGCCGATATCCTGTGGCACCACACAGACGGGAGGACCGCGGTCTGGCTGATGAACGGATTTGTCTTGCAGCGAGGCAGGCAGATCGCCAGCCCGCCGCCGGCCTGGCAGATCGAGGACTAGGCACGCGGCGCGCCCGGCACTCGCTGAGATCGGTGAGTCCTGGGCGCGATCGGAAACTTGAAGTGACATTGCGATGGGCCGGCCGGCGCAAGCCCGCCGGCCCGTCGTTTGTCGTGAGCCCGCGACCGAAGAGTGGAGTCCGACCGGAACACGAACAGGCGGGGCCGAAGGCAGTCCAACGCGCCCCCTGGATGGCCGCCCGGTAGAAAGCGTCTCGCACAACACCCCTCTGGCCGACCTTCGCCGGATAGTCAGATTTCCAGGATCTATAGAATTAATGTCAAATGTATACGGAATTAATCTTGGGTAGATATATACTAATTAGATCTAATTTTATGAATACCCAATCGATTTAAATAATTATATCAAATTGTATCAAATTTTTACCAATGGTTTACAATTTCAACACTAAAATTGCGTGACCGTAAGGAGGTAAAGGGCTGTCGATGCGGCGTTTGGCCGCGTGTTGGCGAAGCTTCGGTGTCGGATACGACGCCGAGGGCTCGATGCCCTTTCAGTGGAGGATAACGGTGCCGGGAAGATTCGGGCAGACCGTTGAAAAGACAGAATACTCTGACACCTCCTTGCGGGGCGAGGGCGGCCTTGACCGTCCTGCACCGGGTGTTGGTTCCGTACCGGGGATCGCTCCCAACAGACCGATCAGGAGGTTGGCCATGAATCGACAGTTCGCATCCGTCGCGGGGAGTGTACTGGCAGGTCTTCTCGCGGGCATGACTCTGAGCGCCGCGGCTAGCGCGCAGGAACCGCGGATCAGCGCCACGGCTCTCCAGCAGATCGAGACCCTGATGCAGGAGAAGGCCTCGCGCACGCCGGCACAGCGCCGGTTATCCTCCGACCTCTTGTTAGAGATCAGGCGGCAACGCGGCGAGACGATCGTCGAAGGCCTGTCCAGCGTGCGCTCCTCGGTCAGGAGCGACCGGACCGGCCGAGTGCCGATCGACATCCAGGCCGAGGTCACGGACGGTCTGCTACGGCGCATCGCGGCCTTGGGCGGCCGGGTGGTCAGTGCCCACGCGGGCTATGGGGCCATCCGCGCCAACGTTCCGCTCAAGCAGCTGGAGGCCCTGGCCCAGTCGCCGCAGGTGCGGTTCATCCGCACGGCCTCTCTCCCCATCGCCAGCAAGTTCAACACCTCGGAGGGCGACGTCACCCACATGGCGGATCTGGCGCGCACCGATCTGGGCGTCGACGGCACCGGGGTCAAGGTTTGCGTGCTGTCGGACAGCGTCGATTCCCTGGCGGACGTACAGGCCTTGGGCGACCTGCCGCCGACCATAGACATCCTGCCGGGCCAGGACGGCGTCGCCCTCGGGGCGGCCGAGGGAGTGCCGGAAACCATCGGCGAGGGCACGGCCACCCTGGAGATCATCCATGACCTCGCGCCGGGCGCGGCCCTCGGCTTTGCCACCGGCTGGCTCGACCAGGCATCCTTCGCCCAGAACATCAGCGACCTGCGCACCTCTGGGTGCGACGTCCTGATCGACAACGTGATTCATGTCACCGAGCCGGTGTTCCAGGACGGCATCATCGCGCAGGCGATCGATAACGTGGTCGCCGACGGCGCCGTTTACTTCTCAGCGGCCCAGAACTTCGGCAATCTGAGCAACGGCACCTCGAGTGTGTGGGAAGGCGACTATTTCGCCACGGCCGTTCCCGTCGTCGGGTCCCTCGGCTCCGAATACGAGACCGCGCACGACTTCGGCGGCGGCACCGCTCTCAACACGATCAGCACCGACTCGCCGTTCGGCTTCACCCTTCAATGGTCCGATCCCCAGGGCGCTTCGACCAACGACTACGACCTCTTCCTCGTCAGTGCCGACGGCAATTCGGTGGTCCTCGCGTCCACAACCTTCCAAACCAGCGGATCACCAGGGAACCCTTTTGAGTTCATCGATTCGCGCAGCCTCGACCATACCGGGATGCATCTTTTGATCGCGCGGATGGCGGGTGCTGCCGACCGCCACCTGCACCTCAACGCCTTGGGCGGGCAGTTGGCCGTCGCCACGGCCGGGCAGACCTGGGGTCACAGCAGCGCCAGGAGCGCCGTCAGCGTCGCCGCGGTGAACTGGTTCCAGGGCTCGGCCACGCCCACCCCCTTTACGGGCGCCGAGTCTGTCGAAAACTACAGCTCCGACGGCCCGCGGCGGGTCTTCTACGAGGCCGACGGCACCCCGATCACGCCGGGCAACGTCTCGGCGACGGGCGGCGAACTGCGGCAGAAGCCGAATCTTGCGGCGGCCGACAACGTCTCGACGGCAACGCCGGGATTCGAAACCTTCTTCGGCACCTCCGCCTCGGCGGCGCACGCCGCGGCGATTGCCGGTCTGATGCTGTCGAAGAAACCGGCTCTCAGCACGGCCGATCTGCGCGATATCCTTGCCCAGACCGCCCTCGACATCGAGGCCCCCGGCGTGGACCGCGACTCGGGCGCCGGCATCGTCGATGCCGCGGCTGCTCTCCGCGCGTTGAAGGATGCCGTCGCGACCGACTTCAACGCCGATGCCCTCTCGGACATCCTGTGGCGCAATTCCAGCACCGGCAACACGGTCATCTACCAGATGGACGGCTTCAACAAGAGCGCCATAGCCTCGATCGGGACGCCGAGCACAGATTGGTTGATCAAAGATGTCGGCGACTTCGATAACGATCTACGGGCCGACATCCTGTGGCGGAGGAATGTCACGGGCGAGGTCGTCATCTGGATGATGGATGGGTTCACCCTGGTGTCCTCGGGTTCGATCGGGGCCGCCGGCGGCGCTTGGGATGTGGCGGGCCTTGGCGACTTCGACGGCGACCGTAATCTCGACATATTGTGGCGCGACGGTAGCAGCGGACAAACCGCGATTTGGCAGATGGACGGCTTCGTCTTGCTGCTCGGCAAGAACATCGGCACGATCCCTCTCGCGTGGAAGATCGCGGGCGTTGCCGATTTCAACAACGACGGTGTGTCCGACATCCTGTGGCGCAACTCGGACAGCGGAAGCACTGCCGTCTGGCAGATGAACGCGCTTGCCATGGCCGACAGTATCACGATCGGCACGCCGGCTCCTGCCTGGAAGATCGTGGGCATGGCCGACTTCGATGGCGGCGGCCAGGACGATATCCTGTGGCGCAACAGCATTACCAACCAGGTCGTCATCTGGCAGATGAACGGTTACACCTTGGAGGCTTCGTCGGCAATCGGGACCGTCGACTCCGATTGGCTTGTCGCCCGCCTTGGCGATTACAATGGCGGCGGCGAGGCGGACATCCTGTGGCGGCGGCGCAGCGATGGAAACACGGTGATCTGGCAGATGAACGGGTTCGACTTGGAGGCCGCCCAGTCGATCGGGACCGTTACCGGCGGATGGGAAGTGCAATAAGAGCGCACGAAACCGCCAGGTAACTGCCGGCTTCGGGGGCGGCGGCGCGGTCCGCCGCCCTCGGTCGTTTGCCGCAACGAAAGGAGGTGGGCCGGTTCCGAGACGTAAAACCCTCTAGTTCGACCAGCAGTCCCGCGATATGGTGAATGGGCCGGGACCGGCACGGGGAGAGCGCTCGCGGCTCTTGTTGATAGGCCGCGACAGGCGCCGGGATATGAGCTTGTTCGATATCGAAAAGGCGGCAGGATGAGGGCGAGCGGCCTGGTCAGCGCGGTGATGGTGACCTACCGGACCGGCCCTGCTCTGTTCGGGGCGATCGAGGCCGTGCTCGGCCAGGCCGGCCTCGACGAACTGGTGCTCGTCGACAACGGCAATCCGCAGCCGGTCCGCGCGGCCCTGAACCGGCTCGAGGCCGCCGAGGACCGGGTCAGGCTCCTGACCGGTCACGGCAACGTCGGCTACGCCGCGGCCTGCAATCTGGGCGCCGGCGCGGCGCGGGGCGACTATCTGCTTTTCGTGAATCCCGATTGTCTGCTGCCGGCCGACGCCATAGCGCAGTTCCTCGCCGTCGCGCGGCGCACCCCGCGGCCGGCGGTGCTGGGCTGCCGGCTGAGCAATCCCGACGGTACGGAGCAGCGCGGCTCCCGGCGCGAGGCTCTGACGCCCTGGACCGCCTTGGTCGAGGCTTTGCGCCTCGACCGCCTGGCGCCGGACAATCCGCGCATCGTCCGGCTCAACCAGCACGACCGGCCGGCCCCCGAGGAGGTCGCGGAGGTCCCGGTCGTCAGCGGCGCCTGCCTATTCCTGGCAGCCCGCGATTTCCAGGCGCTCGACGGCTTCGACGAAGGGTATTTCCTGCACGTCGACGACATCGATTTCTGTTTTCGGATGCGCAAGGCCGGGGGCCATGTGCTCTTCCTGCCGCAGGTCCGGCCGGTGCATTACCGGAGCACGAGCCGGGCGCACCCGGTCTTCGTCGAATGGTGCAAGACGCGCGGCTTCCTGCGCTACTTCCGCAAGAACTTTTCCGACAGCCATTCGCGATTCGTGATCCTGCTTACGAACCTTGCCGTCTGCCTCAGGTTCGTTGTCAGGGCCGGTTGGCTCACGCTGCGGGGACTGCTGCGCAGGGATGCGCCAAGCGATTCGCAGAGGAGAGCGCGGGGCCGGGGTCTCGAGGGACCCGGCGTGGCGGGCGAAGGAGTTTCGGGCGAGGACCTCGTGGGGCCGAGCTCCACCACCGGCCGGTCGGTCTGAGCCTCGGCTTCCGATCGCCGACCGGCAACGGGAGAGGCAGACCGCCCAGGTTGCGAATCAGAGCCGTTTCCGTCACACCGGGTCTTCACACCGCTCCGGGGACCCGGACAATGACGAAGGCAGACCTCAGCCGGACCCTCCAACTCGTCATAGGCGCCGCTCTGCTTCCCCTTGCAGCCGGCCGTACCGCGACATGACAGAGGAAAGGAACGCCGTCGTTCTGGGCGCTCGAAGCCTCATCGGCCCATATCTCGTGGGGCGCTTGGTCGATCTCGGCTACACGATCGAGTGCATCACGCGACATGGCGAGGCGGCCGGCCCTTCCCCCGGTCTGCACTGGACGACGCTCGACGCGAGCGCGCCGGGCGACTGGGCCCCACGCCGGGATGCGGTGGTCTTTTCCCTCCTGCCGCTCTGGCTGCTGTCCGCGGTCCTTCCGAACCTGCAGCCGGCCCGTCAGATCGTCGCCTTCGGGTCGACCTCCGCGACCGTCAAGGCGACCAGTTCGGATCCCGGCGAGCGCGGCCTTGCCGAAAGCCTGCAGTCGGCGGAGCGCGTCTTGGCCGAGTCTTGCGAGCGCATGAGCATTCCCTGGACCCTGTTGCGGCCGACCCTGGTCTATGGCGGCGGGCGGGACCGCAACATCAGCGCGATCGCCGGCTTTATCCGCCGCTTCGGCTTCTTTCCACTGGCCGCGCCGGGACGCGGCCTGCGCCAGCCGGTCCACGCCGACGATCTGGCGGGCGCGGCGCTCTCGGCGGTCGACAACCCCGCCGCGAGCGACACCGGCTTCGACCTGCCCGGCGGCGAGACGTTGACCTACCGCGAAATGGTCGAGCGGGTCTTCGAGGCCTCGAACCGGCGTCCCCTGATCCTGCCGCTCCCTGAGCTGGCGCTGGCCGCCGCCGTCGGCGGGGCGCGGCGCCTGGGGTTGCTCGGCGTCACGGCCGAGGCGGTCAGGCGGATCAACCGGGATCTGACCTTCGATAGCGCGCCGGCGCGCTCGTGCCTCGATTTTGCGCCGCGAGGCTTTGCGCCGGAACTGCCGGCCGAGCGCTGACACCAGAGGTCGCTATCGATGACCTCCGGTATTATTTGGGGAGAGTGACGCCGGCGCGGCCTTCCTCGATGCCGTGCAACAGGTAGTGCTGCCACCCGGATTCGAACTTGCCGCTGCGTACCGCCGCGGCCACGTCCGGATTTTGATCCAGATAAGCCTGTTCGACCCAGCCAGGCGGGGGGATCATGCTTTGCTTCATGCCTGCTTCGAGGTCCATCGAAAAGCGAAAGCCGACAACCAATGCCACGACCATGAGACAGGAGATTGCAAAAAACAGACCTTTTAGAGCCCTGTCCTGCTTGCGAAATAGGTTTAGTTGTTTTTCTACGTTGATCATGAGCAAAACCTTACGCCCCGCCTCGCACGGCGGTCAAGGCGTTGGCCGTGCGTGACGCGGCTCGACCGCCGCGCTCCCGCCGGTTCCGCGACGCGACGCGAAAACGGCGCGCCCGTGGAGTCGGCCGGACAAATCGACGGACGGCGCCACTTCGGTTTTGACCCGGGGCGCTGTATCGCGCATGGTTCCACAGACGAGCCCGGCCGGTACGGCAGAGCGGTCTTCGATCCGGGGCCGGCGAACGGCCAGGACCCCGGCAGTCCAGGGAGGGGGCGACGTGGGCTCGGTTCTGTTGCTTGGCTTCCTGATCGGCATGCAGCATGCGCTCGAGGCCGATCATGTCGCCGCGGTGGCGTCGATTGCGACGCGAAGCGGTTCGGTCGGGCGCATCGTGCGGCAGGGCGCGGCCTGGGGGCTCGGCCACAGCATGACGTTGCTGGTCGTCGGTGCAGCGGTGCTGTCCTTCGACGCGGCGGTGCCCGAGAGCTTGGCCCGGATCCTGGAGCTTGCGGTCGGCGTCATGCTGCTCTTGCTCGGACTGGGCGTCCTGCGCCGCGTGCTGCGCCGAAGGGTCCACTTCCACCGGCATCGGCACGGCAACGGGATCGTGCATATCCATGCCCATTCTCACGCCGGCGAGCGGGGACCGCATGATCCCCGGCTGCACCGGCACGACCATCCGCGCGCCCTGCCACTGCGCGCGCTGCTGATCGGCACGATGCATGGCATGGCGGGCTCGGCGGCCCTCCTGGTCCTGGCGCTGGCCTCGGTTCAATCGGCGCTTACCGGCCTGCTCTATGTCGTGATCTTCGGTTTCGGCTCGATTGTCGGCATGGCGGCGCTCTCGGCCGTCATCGCCGTGCCGCTCAGCTGGTCCGCGCGCCTGCTCACCCGGCTGAACCAGGCCCTCCAGGCGGCGATCGGCTGCGCCACACTGGTGCTTGGCGTCGTGATTGTCTACGAGACCGCTTTCGTCGTTTGGATGGGTGGTTGAGCGGTTCGGGTGCGAGGGGGCAAATAGTCGACCTTTCGGTCACGATATAACAGGGCTCTGGTCGTGAGTATTGTGTTTGGCTAGGTAGGTCACATCATGGCGGTCACGAAGCGGGTGAGACAGCTGTGCCGGTTCGGTCTCGTGTTGTCTTTGACAGTGCTGACCGCCTGCACGACCGGCACGGGACTCGAGACGGAATCGGCATCCGCCGCGCTCGTGGCGCGGGCCCAGGCGCTTTTGGCCGAGATGGATTACCGGCCGGGCGTGGTCGACGGGATCGAGGGGCCGCTGACCGGCGAAGCGGTTCGTGCCTACCAGACCGTAGCCGGCCTCGAGGTCGACGGCCGGGTCAGCGAGTCTTTCGTTGCCCGGCTCGAGCGCGACAAGCAAATGCGCCTGGTCGCGGAGGTGCAGGAACAGCTGGCGGCTCTCGGCTATGAGCCGGGCCCCGCCGACGGCAAGGTGGGGGCACGGACGCGGCGCGCGGTCGAGGCCTTTCAAGAAGCCCAGGGTCTGCCGCGGGATGGCCGGGCCACGGCGCGGTTGCTCGACCAACTGGCCAAGGCCCGGGATGCGGCGGGGGCCCGGCCCGGCGACACGCAACCCGAGCCCTCGATGGAGGTCTCTGCCGGGACCGGGGACAAATCGGCCGAGATCGCGGCCCCGGACCCGCAAGACCTCATTCTTGCGCCCGGCGACCGTGTTCTGCTCAGCTATCGCGGCAGGGAGACGACGCCCGCCGAGGTCGAGATCGGTCCGGACGGGCGGGTCGCGCTGCCCGAGGCGGGCAGCGTGCAGGCGGCCGGCCTCGACCTCAAGCAACTGCGGGACCAAGTGACCGTCGGGCTGATCGAGAGCTACCTGGGCAAGCTCGATGTTAGGGTGACCCTGATCGAGGCGCACGGGGAGCCCGGCGCCATCGCGGGTGAGACGCCCGACTCCAAGACGCATATCCTTGCGCCCGGCGACCGCCTTTCCGTGAGCCTGGCCGCGGAGGCGGCAAATCCGGCCGACCTCGAGGTCGGGCCGGACGGGTCGCTGGCGCTGCCCGAGACGGGCCGTGTCCCGGCCGCCGGCCTCGGCCTCGCGGAGCTGCGCGACAGCATCACGGTGAAGCTGCTCGAAACCTACATGGGCAATCTCAGGGTGAAGGTCGGCTTGGCCGACGCCGGCCAAACGCGCCCCGCGGTAGAGTGACGGTTGCCGCCGGAGAATTGGGGTCAGACTCGATTTAACAGGCCTCAGCCTCTGAGGTTCATGGCAAGGTCGGATTAAATCGAGTCTGACCCCAATTCTCCAATTCTCCGACCCCAACTCTCCCGCTGCCGCCCCTAAGACCAGCGCCGGCCTTTGCGTTCGATCACGCCCTCCGGAGTCAGCCTCTGGTTGGCGAGCGTGCGCTCGTCGTGGTTCATGCGCCAGGACAGCAGTTTCTGGGCATGGGCGAGCATCGGCTCCCGGTGGGCGGGGTCCCCGGCCAGGTCGCGCAGCTCCATGGGGTCCGCTTCCAGGTCGAAGAACAGCGGGGGCAGGGCGGTGAAGTGGACGTATTTGTAGCGTTCGCCCCGGATCACGTTCATCGCGCACTGGTCGGGGGCGAGGCCGAGCGCCTGCTGCGTCCTGTGGCCGACGATATCCCGAAAGTCGTATTCCCAGTGCGCCTCCCGCCGCCAGCCGGCCGGCTGCTCGCCATGGCAGAAGGGCAAGAGCGACAGGCCGTCGCACTGGACCGGCGTCTCGAGTCCGAGCCATTCCACGATGCTCGGCAGGACGTCGACGTTCTCGGTGAAGTCCGTGACCTGGCGGCCGCGTGCCTGGTCCGCCGCGGGACGCGGGTCGCGCAGGATGAGCGGGATGTGGAAGGACTGGTCGAAGTAGCCGTACTTGCCGAACAGCCAGTGGTCGCCGAGCTGCTCGCCGTGGTCCGAGGCGAAGACGATCAGGGTCCGCTCGTAGGCGTCCTCGGCCTCGAGGAAATCGATCAGGCGGCCGATCTGGGCGTCCACCTCCGACATCATGGCATAGTAGGTGGCCCGGGCCTGGCGCAACTCGCGCTCGCCGAAACCGATCGTGTCCGTGACCGGCACGCCGTGCGAGGGTCCGGTGCCCTTCTGATTGAACAGGTAATGGGCGAGCCAGGGATGCTGGGCCGCCTCCGCCTCGGGGCTCTCCGCGCGGACCGGAAGCGGCACCTCGGCCGGGTCGTAGAGTTCGTGGTAGGGCTCGGGCACGATGAATGGCGGGTGCGGCGCGAGATAGGAGAGGTGCACGAACCAGGGCCGGTCGCGGCGCACCGAGATGTACTTCATGGCCTCGCCGGTCAGGAAGGCGGTGTTGCTGTCCTCGGCCTTGTAGAGCGCCGGCGCGAAGGTCGGGCCGCGCCCGGCCGCCCCCGGCACGTTCGCCTTGGGCCGGAACACCTCGGCGTGACCGGAGGGGATGTCGTAGCCCTTGGCCCTGAGGTCGGCCAGCCAGGGGAACTGGTCGTCCTTCAGCCAGACGACCGGCGTCATGCCGGGCAGCAGGCCCTCGTAGCCGGTCAGCGCCGGGTCGCCCGGGTGATGGGCGCGGGGATCGGCGCTGACGTCGGTATAGCCGAACAGCGCCGGCTCGTAGCCGGCCTTGCGCGCCTCGAGGGCCACGTTGCCGTGGCGCGCGTCGAGCGGGGCGCCGTTCACCACAGAGCGGTGGTTCATCAGGTACAGGCCGGTATAGAGCGAGGCCCGGCCCGGCCCGCAGGGCGTCGCCTGGCTGTAGTGCCGGGCGAACAGCGTGCCCTCGGCGGCGAGCCGGTCCAGTTTCGGGGTCCTGAGGCAGGGATGGCCCAGCGCCGAGAGGCAGTCGCCGCGCCACTGGTCGGCCGTGATGAAGAGAACGTTCGAAGGTTGGGTCACGGGCGGGAATCATCCCTGGGGCGGAGAAATCCCGGCGGATTCTAGACGCAACCCGCGCCGCGCGCCATCACCGATCCCGCCTGGCCGAAGTCGGCCCTTGGCGCGCCCGCCGGCGGATCGCACGACGCCTTGAAGGAGTGGCTGGGGGACCTGGATTCGAACCAGGGCTGCGCGGGTCAGAGCCGCGAGTTCTACCGCTAAACTATCCCCCAGCGACGGGGCCGGACGGGCCGCAGGCGCCCCGCAGCGCTCCGAGCAGGGCCGTCCGTGCCCTTATGTAGTCCGACCAAGGGGCCGATTTCAACCGCGACCAAGGGGCCGATTTCAACCGTCTTGGACGGGTTCCGTGGCGCTCCTGGCGGCTGCGAGCGGGCCATGAAGGTGGACGGTTTGGCCGAGGAAGCCGGCGGATCTGCGCAATAATCTCGTAATGATAGTATATCAATATCAATATACAATCTTAAGTATGCATGTCTTTGCGGTACTACTGCCGGCCTCAGCCCCCTGGCCGCGGGCCGGCAATTCGGTTTAGGATAGCTGACGACGATAAACGGCCGGCGATGCGGACAAGGGCCGGCCGAAGGCATAGGGGGTGTGCTTGGCGGTTGTCGGCGACGACCGGCTTTCGGACGCGCGACCTGGCCCGCGGGACGGAGTCCTGCGGCGCGACGTTTATGCGGCGCTCGATCTCGGCACCAACAACTGCCGTCTGCTGGTGGCGCGCCCGGCGGGGGGCGGGTTTCGGGTGATCGACGCCTATTCGCGCATCGTGCGCCTGGGCGAGGGCCTGTCGGCGAGCGGACGGCTGTCCGAGGCGGCCATGACGCGCAGCCTGGCCGCGCTGGCCGCCTGCGCCGGCAAGCTGCGCCGGCGCCGGGTCACCCGCCTGCGAGCCGTGGCGACCGAGGCCTGCCGGCGGGCCGCCAACGGCGGGCCCTTCCTGGAGCGGGTGCGCGAAGAGACCGGGCTCGAGCTGGAGATCATCTCCAACAGCGAGGAGGCGCATCTGGCGCACGCCGGCTGTGCGCCGCTGCTCGATCCGCGCCGGCGCCACGCGCTGATTTTCGATATCGGCGGCGGCAGCACGGAGGTGAGCTGGCTCGAGCTCTCCGGGGGCGGAGACGCGGAGCGCCGGCCTGCCCGGGCCCTGCGCGGCTGGCACTCGGTGCCGATCGGCGTCGTCACCCTGTCCGAAGCCTTCGGCGGCCGGGACGTCCCGGCCGAGACCTATCGCAGGATGGTCGCCGAGGTGACGGCGGCGCTGGCGCCCTTCGAGGCACGGCACGGCCTGGCGGATCTGGCCGCGCGCAGCCAGATGCAGATGCTCGGGACCTCGGGCACGGCGACCACCCTGGCCGGCGTCCACAAGCGGCTGCGTCGCTACGACCGGACCCGGGTCGACGGCGCCTATCTGCGGTTCGGGACGGTTCGCGCGCTGTGCCGGCGCCTGTCGCATATGAGCTACCACGAAAGGGCCGCACAGCCCTGCGTCGGGCGGGAGCGCGCCGACCTCGTCGTCGCCGGCTGCGCGATTCTGGAGGCGATCTGCCGGACCTGGCCCGTCGGGCGGCTGCGCGTCGCCGACCGGGGCCTGCGCGAAGGCATCCTGTTCAACCTGATGCAGGGGAGCACCCCCTGCAGTCCCTGCGCGGCGGGCGGCGTCGGGTGAGCGGTGCCGGTCGGGGCGACGGGCGGGGTCGGCGGCGCGGCCGGACCGCCACGCCCCGGGGCCGCGGCCTGAGCGTTCGGGTCGAGACCGCGAAACGGCGCTCCAATTCCTCCACCCGCTGGCTCCGGCGCCAGCTCAACGATCCCTATGTGCGCGAAGCACAGGAGCGCGGCTACCGCTCGCGCGCGGCCTTCAAGCTGCTCCAGATCGACGACAAGCTGGGCCTCCTGAAGCCCGGCGCGCGGGTCGTCGACCTGGGTGCCGCGCCGGGCGGCTGGAGCCAGGTCGCCGTGGAGCGCTGCGGCCCCGAGGGGCGCGTGGTCGGCATCGACTTGGCCGAGATCGAGCCGCTGGCCGGGGCGGTCTTCCTCGAGGGCGACTTCCTCGACGAGACGGCGCCCGAGCGCCTGAAACAGGCCCTCGGCGGGCCGGCCGACCTGGTGCTTTCCGACATGGCGGCGGCGGCGACCGGCCATGCCGGGACCGACCATTTGCGGGTCATGGCGCTGGCCGAGGCGGCGCTCGCCTTCGCCGAGGAGGTCCTGGCCCCCGGCGGCGCCTTCCTCGCCAAGGTGCTCCAGGGCGGTGCGGAGCGCGCGCTGCTCGATCGCCTGAAGCAGGACTTCGCTAAGGTGCGCCACATCAAGCCGCCGGCCAGCCGCAAGGACTCCGCCGAGCTCTACGTCGCGGCGACCGGATATCGGGGGGCAAGGCCCGGCGGCTGAAGGCCGCGCCCTCCGATCGGCCGTGCAGTTGCGGTGGTTAGAAATCTAGATGGTTGGAATCGGCCCGTTTAGGCCGCACGGTCGGTGGCGCGACAGTCGGCTTTCGGATCATAAACCGGTCGTCCAACTGCGCCCGTCAGTTAGGGCGTCCCTAGCCGGGAGGCGACATCGGTCTGGTACGCAGATACCAGGTGGAAACGAACCGATTGAGGCAATCACTCGCGAAGTGAATGGAATTGCAGTCTACAAGCCGCGCCTGTAAAACCGTCATCCATGCCCCAGGACGACGATATCATTTAGTATTTGGAACGCCAGGATTGTCGGTGGACAATCGTTCGATTGAAGTCCGGCTCCACCCTTCGGGTCCACAATAGGTTACGATCTCGGTGACGAGTATGCACACATCACGACAAACATAAGTCCATTTCAAGATGGTGCGCCAATAGACTTCTTTTACACAAGCGAAATCGCAGAGATTATCGATGAGGAAAGTGGTCGCATAATCTTCCGTGCAAAGTAACATTTCAGGGCTTTGACGGTGCGCCCCGAACGACCGATTTGGGTCACCTGGACGCCCGCCGGCCGAGGCCAAGCGCCGCTACCACCACGCCACCGCAGGCGCCCGACAACCCTCAACACCTACGGACGATGGGGCGAGGTGCCCAACGGGTCCGCGGTCGAGGGTCAAGCCGACGATGACGGGCGCGACCATCCGGCCGCTTGGCTTCGCTCGCCCCTTCGACAAGCTTCTGCAATCGGGTGCAAGTGTAGAATGGCTCCAGTGGGGCTGTTGACCAAAATCGGGAGCGGGCTGATACTGATTCATGCAGATGCATCAGGGGGAAAGCATGCGAAACTTGAGTGCGGTCCAGGCCTGTGCCCTCGTCGTCGCGGGCGGGCTTCTGGCCTGGGCGCCCGGCGGCCGGGCGCAGGTCTCCACCGCCGCGACCGACCTGAAGCCGGGGCTGGCGGTCTGCTACATCTACGAGTTCGTCCGGCATATCGACGAGATCGCCGAGTGGGAGAAGTACAAGGACTGCAAGCCGGGCGAGCCGCTGGCACATCTGGACTCCCGGGTCGGAAAGGACAAGGTCCTGACCAGCGAGTCGGACGACGGCGTGATGGCGAAGATCACCGGGTTCATCCATCTCGACACGCCCGGCGCCTACGGTTTCACCTTCGAGTCGAACGACGGTGTGCGCCTGGAGATCGACGGGAAGCTGATCATCGAGGACCCGGACGTCCACGGCGACCGCTATTCCGACATCGGCATCATGGAGGTGGCGAAACCCGGCTGGTATCCCCTCGCCATCAAGTACTTCGAGCGCAAGAACACCTCGACCCTGCGCATGTTCTGGGGACCGCCGGGCGTCGAGGGAACCATGCCTCTCGTGCCGGCCGAGGCCTTGGCGCATTAGCGCCCGCCGGCAGGACACCTCGCGGGCTTTTTTCGAGAGCTGGCGCCGAGAAAAAGGGGACATTCTACTTTTCGGGAAAAGTTGAATGTCCCCTTTTTCTCATTTGGCCATCAGGATGATCTGGTCCTTGGCGTCCTCGATGGTGAGGCGGAAGTGCTCGAGGAAGCTCATGCCCAGCAGCGAGAGCTCCATGCCGGCGTCCTCCTCGGCGAAGAAGGCGACGGCGACGTCCTTGGCGAGCGCGTGGCCGACCTTGACCGTCTTGAGCTTGCCCAGCTTGACCGGGATCCGGCCGCCCACGGTCCGGGACCAGCCGTCCCTCAGGTCCTTGTCCTGGAATCCGAGCAGCTCGATCATCTCCTGCGGCAGGACGATCGTGGTCGCGCCGGTGTCCAGGACCAGCGCCATATCCTGGCGCCGCCCGTTGGGGCCGACCAGCGCGGTCTCGACCAGGTGGTGCCGGCCGCGCCGCGTGGTGCCGACCGCATAGCGGCCGACCACCGCGGTGGCCGTGGGCTTGGGCTCGAGGATCCACAGCTCGCGGACGCCGCCCTTCCGGTCGTGCAGCAGCAGGTAGTTGTAGTCGCTCAGCAGGGCCGAGATCCGCCGCGCCAGACCCTTTGCCCGGAGCTTCCTGGGCGGGGCGTCGTCGATCAGATCCAGGCCGCTGACCTGGAAGCCCTCGGTCAGGGCCAGTTCGAGCACCTGCGCGCGCAGGTCCTCGGCCGCCGCCTGGGCCGCCGCCGGCAGCGCCCAAGTCAGCATCGCCCAAACCAGCGCACCCGAAAGCACGATGCCGCGACGTCCTCCTTCGAGATGGCGCAACGTCCCCATGATCCACCTCTCTGCCCAGGCCGCCCCCCAGCCAGCCACCAGCTTAGCACGAAGCGTGGCCCGGGATCGAGCCTCCCGCCGCCGGGGACCTCTGCCCCGCGGAAGAAAATCCCACGCCGGTCGCAACTCTCAGGAGTCGTGTGGGATCAAAGGCTTAACCCGGCGGTAACCTTGGTAGCCTACACTTGTCCCAAATTGGATCGAGGGTGGACATGTCTGTCCCGGGTCACAGAAAGCGCGGCGAGGCGGCGCAACCTCTCGGCGACTCGGCCGAGGCGCGCGGCATGCCAGAGGGCGCAGTGGACGCAGTGGACGCGGCGGGCGAGGACGAGGCGCCGGCGGCTTTCTCGCGTCGCCTGCAGGCGATGCTGGACGCCGCCGCGCAAGAGTCGGCCGAGACGGCCGACGGGCCGCCGGACGCGCCTTCCGCGCCCAGCGGGCCGGGCGATCGCGCCGCCACGCCTGACACCCCGGCCCGGGCCCGGGCACCGGCCCCGGCCCGGACGCCCGCCCTGCGGGCGTCCCGCGAGCTGCGCACGGCGATCAGCGAGCCGCCCGGCGACGGCGCGCCCGCGGAACCGTACATGGAACCGGACATGGAACCCGAGCGGGCCCCGAACCGGGCGGCCTCGCTGGCCCTTCGCCTCGGCTCCATGATGGGGGTGGTCATCGCCGGGGTCTTCGTGGCGCGTCTCTTCGACTTCGCCCTGGGCCTGCAGACGCGGCTTCAGGGCCTGGGCGTCCTGGCGGTCTATCTGGTCGTGCTCGCGGTGATTCTCGCCCCCGGCCTCAATCCCCGGACGCGCAAGCAGTGGATCGTCGTGATCGGCGGCTTCGCCGGGGTCATCGTCGCGATCGCCATGGGCTCGGCCTTCGCCCGCCTCATGCTGCAGACCAAGGACTTCCAGCATGCCGGCCTCTACGTCGAGCTCGTGGTCGAGTTCGGCGTGATGTTCGCCTTCTGGGGCCTGGCGGTGCTGGCCTTCGTCCGAATTCTGCGCGCCGTCGGTCTGGGGATCGGCGGGGACCCCGGGCCTTCCGGGCATGGGTCGCAAGGCCCTTGAGCGCCCGCCGGGACGACCCTTTGGACTCCGCAACCCAACAACGACCGTGGTGCGATGAAATGCATCCCTTCAACACCCGAGGACGGACATGAGCGCGACTGATCCCGAGGCCGTCGGCACGCCGGCGGCGCCCCCCGAGAGGACCAAGCCCTTGGCGGGCCGATTTTCCACCCTGGCGCTCAAGGCCGGCCTCTTCGTGGCGGCCCTGGTCGCCAGCGTGTTCGTGGGGCGTCTTGCATACGCCCTGCTGGGCGTGCCGCTGCAGCCCGGGGAGATGGGGCTCGGTTCGGCGGGTTGGGTCACGGCCCTGGTGGTCCTGATGACCGTCCGCCCGCGCGCCTCGCGGCACTGGCTGCTGGTCGCCGCCGGCATCGCCGGGCTGATCGTCGCGGCGAGCCTGGGCGCGGCCGTCGGCGAGCTGGTCCTCAGCCGGGCGGTCGTCGCGGACGCCGGCGCCGTCGTCGGGACGGTCCTGAGGGTGGCGGTCCTGCTGGCCTTCTGGGGACCCGTCATGGTGGTCTTCGCCAAGCAGCTGTACCGCGTCGGCCTGGTCGTCGAAAGCTGGGAGTCGCGACCGGCCGAGGACGCCTCGAAAAGCGCCTGATCCGCGTGCTCGCGGCGCTTCGCTCCGGGAGAAGATAACTTCGGTCGGCGGCGAACCTTAACCGCAAAGGCACGAAGACACGAAGACGTTCGATACGCTCTTGGTGTCTTCGTGCCTTGGCGGTGACTCCGTCCATGTGAACATCGGGGTATCATACGCGCATCACGTCGTCTCAGCCCCCCGCCTCGTCGCTGCGGGCCGAGAGCACGCGGGTCGGGAAGCCGCCGGCCCGCAGGCGGGCGACGATCTCGTGCACGTGGTCGGCGTTGCGGGTCTCGACGACGACGTCGATCTCGGCCTGCTTGGCCGGCACGTTGTAGAACAGGCGCTGGTGGTGGACCTCCATGATGTTGCCGCCGCACGCGCCGATGAACTGCGCCAGCTTGGCCAGCACGCCGGGCTGGTCGACGATCTCCACGCGCAGCCGCACCAGCCGCCCGTCGCGCACCAGGCCGCGGGTGAGCACCCAGCTGAGCAGGCGGATATCGATATTGCCGCCGCAGATCACGACGCCGACCTTGCGGCCGCGGAAGCGCTCGGGCCGGGCGAGCAGGGCGGCCAGGCCGGCCGCGCCGGCACCCTCGGCGACCAGCTTGCGCAGCTCGCAGAGCAGCACGACCGCGGTCTCGATGGTCGGCTCGTCGACCAGGACGATCTCGGCGGCCAGCGCCTCGATCACCGGCCGGGTCAGCGCGCCCGGGTTCTTGACCGCGATGCCGTCGGCCAGGGTCGTGCCGCCGGCGCTCGGCGGCAGGCCGTTGATCGCCTGGTACATCGAGGCGAAGTGCTCGGCCTCGACGCCGACCAGCTCGATCTCCGGCTTGAGCGCCTTGGCCGCGACGGCGATGCCCGCGAGCAGGCCGCCGCCGCCGATCGGCACGACGATGGTCCCGAGCTCGGGCTCGTCGGCCAGCATCTCCAGGCCGATGGTGCCCTGTCCGGCGATGATCGCCGCGTCGTCGTAGGGGTGCACGAAGGTCAGGCCCTCCTCTTCGGCGATCTCGCGCGCCGCCACCGCCGAGGCGTCCAGCGTGTCGCCGGTCAGCACCACCCGGGCGCCGAAGCCGCGCGTGCGCTCGACCTTGGAGAAGGGCGCGAACTCCGGCATCACGATGACCGCCGGGATGCCCAGGCGCCGGGCGTGGTAGGCGACGCCCTGGGCGTGGTTGCCGGCCGACATGGCGATCACCCCGGCCTCGGCCTCGGCGGGCGTCAGGCTCTTGAGCTTGTTGAAGGCGCCGCGGTCCTTGAACGAGCCGGTGATCTGCAGGTTCTCCAGCTTGAGGAAGACCTCGGCGCCGAGCCGCTCGGAGAGCCGCGGGGCGGACACCAGCGGCGTGCGGATCACCGCGCCCTCGATGGTCTTCGCGGCGGCCCGGATGTCGTCGATCGAAACGGCCATGTCTGCTCCCAGCCCCCTGGTCGGGACAATCCTAACCCGGATCGAGTGTCAGCCGATAGCGCGGCTCCGTCCCGGCGCCGTCCAGCTTCAGGTAGTCGCCGTCGCGCCAGCGGCTGGCCAGGCTGCCGTAGTGCGCCGATAACGGGTTGCCGGACTGGCCGGTGGCGATCATGAAGCGCGATTCGTCCAGGTTCGCCAGGTCGTAGACCGCGCGGAACCCCGGGCCGTGGCGGTCCTCGAAGCGGCTGTCGGGCGGCCCGTCCAGGCGCGGCCCGCCGCGGTTGACCGTGTAGAAGCCGCCGTCGGCCTCGACCGCGAACTCGAGCCAGTCGCCGATCACCGGGATGTGCCGCAGCACCGGGTGGGGGAAGCGCGCGACGTGGGCCTCGCCCCAGCGCCAATCGCCGATGTCCGGGCCGAAGCGCGCCTCGATTTCCTTGAGGGTGGCCGACAGGGCCGTGCCGATCAGCTGGTCGCAGGTCTCCGTCGCGTGCGTCGTGATGTCATCGCACCACTCTGTCCGCTCGGTCAACACCGCGACCAGCAGGTCGGCCTTGGCACGCTGGTAGCTCGGGAAGGCCCCGTTCAGTTCGTCGGCAAGAACGGCTTCGTTGAGCGCCGCCAGCCAGGCTTGGAAGATCAGCGGCTCGGGCCGGCCGCGCGCCATGCGGTGGTCCCACTCGGCCAGCAGCGCCCGCGCCCGGGCCACCTGTTCGCTCTCGGGCAGCGAATGGCGGAGCAGCAGGGGCAAGAGCCGCCGCGCGGCCAGCGACACCGCGTCCTGCTGCAGCGCCAGGCTGTCTTCCACCGTCGCCTTGTCGAGCGCGTCCAGGACCAGCGCGATGCGCCGGGCGCGATAGGGGTCGGGCCAGTCGGCGGCGATCAGGTGCGGGTAGGTCCCGTCCACGACCCGGTTGTTGGCGTTGACGATGCGCCCGCCCGGCGGGTTCGCGACCTGCGGCAGCTCGGCGAAGGGGATGGATCCGCGCCAGTCGTGCCCGCCGCTCCAGCCGGGCACCGGGACCCGGCCGTCGCCCGCCTCGCGGAGTGGGACGCGGCCCGCGGTGACGAACCCGATGGTGCCGGCCGTATCCGCATAGGCGACGTTCTGCACCGGGGCGTCGAAGCGCTCCATGGCGGCCAGGAAGTCCGGCCAACCGCGGGCGCGGTTGAGGCGGTAGACCGCCTCGGCCGTCCGGTCGTCGGCCCTCAGCGCCGGCCAGGCAAGCGCCAGCACCTGGCCCTCGGGAAGCGTCTCGGCCAGCCCCGGCCGCAGGTCGGAGAAGACCGGCCCATGCCGGGTCGCGCGGACCGTCAGGACCACGGGCGCCTGGCCGCGCACCGCGATCACCTCCTCGCGGACCTCGAAGGGCCTGGGGCCGTCGGGGGTGTCGTAGTGGCCGGGCCTGTCCGCGCTCAGGCGCTCGACGAACAGGTCCTGGGTGTCGGCGTGGGTCGTGGTGAAGCCCCAGGCGATATGGCCGTTGTGGCCGACCACGAGGTGGGGCACGCCGGGAGCGGTCGCGCCGGCGAGCGTCAGCGCCGGCGTTTCGATCCGCGCCAGGTACCACTGCCCGGGCGCCTCGAGCGGCAGGTGCGGGTCGTTGGCCAGGATCGGCCGGCCGGTCACCGTCCGCGCGCCGTCCAGCACCCAGAGGTTCGACGCGTCCTTGGGCGCCCAGGACCAGGGCAGCGGTTCGCCGAGGAGGGGCGTTGTCGGCGCCGCCGCGCCCCTGTCCGGCCGAGGTGTCCTGGCGACGGCCGCTGCGCGTGCATCGGAAGCCCCCGGCGGTGCCGCCCTTGACGCCCGCCGCGGGCCCGTCGGAGGCGTCAGCGTGACCGGTCCGTCGGGCGGATATGCGGGCCAGAGGGAATCGATCTGCGCCGGGGTCAGGCGCTCGGCCAACTGCAGACGCCGGACTTCGTCCGGCCAGTTGCTCGAGAGCTGAAAGGCCATGAGCCGGCCCCAGACCAGGCTGTCGGCCGGGCGCCAGGGCTCGGGCTCGGTGCCCAGCAGCTGGAACTCCGGCGGCCAGGGCCCGCCCGGCGCGGCGATGAAGGCGTTGACGCCCTCGGCATAGGCGTCGAGCAGGGCGCGGACCTCGGGCGTCAGGTAATCCAGGCTGGCCTCGGCCAGGCGGTAGAGGCCGAGGCCGCGCATCAGGCGGTCGAAGCCGAGCGTCGCCGGGCCGACGACCTCGGACAGGCGCCCCGCCCCGGTGCGGCGCATGAAGTCCATCTGCCAGAGGCGGTCCTGGGCGTGCACGTAGCCGAGCGCCCGGGCCGCGTCCAGCTCGCCGCCGGCGCGAGCTCGCCGCCGGCGCGTATCGTGACGATACCGTCGGCGTCGCGCAGCACCTCGACCTCCGCCGCCAGGCCGACGACCCGGTGAGTGCCGTCCAGGTCCGGCAGCGAACCGCGCAGCCAGACCAGCCCCGCACCCAGGACGACGGTCGCCAAGCCGGGGACCAGGCCCAGGGTCCAGTAGGTCAGGCGGTGGGATCTCCGCATCGCTGGTGCCGTTCTCCGCTGTCCGTTCGGCCCATCATTGGGGCGGCGGGGGCTTTTCGGTCAAGTCCCGGGTTCGGGCCGCGCCGGTTTCGGCTGTCACAAAACGCTTCGGCCGCCATGCTCCCGGTACCGTCTTCGCCGATTCGGAAAGTAAGCATGGCCGGACACGCCTCCTCGTGCAAAGTGATCTTCGCCTTGGGCGCCGGGCCGCCGGCTGGGGGGGGCGGCGCGTTTGCCGCCTTGATGTAGAACAATACGGGCGATCGAAGTTCGTGCTAGTCTTGTCTCCATCGGGCGCCGTTTCGGGCGCGCGCGGGTCTGGGCCGATGTGCAGCGAAGCAACTGGCCATAAGAACGCGGAAACGCCGTTTGGGCCGGAGGACTTTCGAGAGCCGATCGAGTTCCTCTACGGCGCGCACGAGCGCTTGCGCCGGCAGTGCGAAAACCTAGTCCGGCTGGCCAAGGACCCGGCGGCCGCCGGGGCGCCGGAGATCGCCGCGGCAATCCTGGGTTTCCTGGAGACCGACCTGCCGTTGCACAGGGCCGACGAGGAAGAGGACCTCTTTCCGCTTCTCGAGCGGCGCTCTCCGATCCCGGAAACGGGCTCCCACGACGAGCTCCTGTCTTCGCTCGTGGTGCTGCGCCAGGAGCACCGGGACGATATCGAGCAGGGCCACTCGCTGTTCGCGTCCCTGCGTCTGATCGCCGAAGGCGAGACGCCCAAGGATCCCGAAATGTTCCGGCACTATGTCCACGCCTTCGTGAAGCTTCAGCGCGGCCACCAGGCCCTGGAGAACCGGGTCGTGCTGCCCGCCGCCTTCGAGCGCCTGACCCCGGAGGACCTGGCCGAACTCGGCCGCAAGATGGCAGCCCGCCGCGGCCTGCTCTTCGCCGGCTGAACGGCTGGCGCTATGCCGTCCCGCTGAAGGTCGCCGCGTAGCGCTCCCTGAGCGCGTTCTTCTGCACCTTGCCCATGGCATTGCGCGGCAGCTCGTCGACGAAGAAGACGCGTTTCGGCACCTTGTAGTTGGCGAGCTCGGCCTTGGCGGCTTGGATCACCGCGGCCTCGTCGGGGGTGCCGTCCGACGCGCGCTTGACCACGGCGGCGACCGCCTCGCCGAAGTCGGGGTGGGCGAGGCCGATCACGGCGGACTCGACGACGCCCTCGACCGCGTCGACCACCAGCTCGACCTCCTTGGGGTAGACGTTGAAGCCGCCGGAGATGATCAGGTCCTTGGCGCGGCCCACGATGTGCACGTAGCCGTCCCCGTCGATCCGCGAAATGTCGCCGGTGACGAAGAAGCCGTCCGGACGGAACTCCTCGGCCGTTTTCTCCGGTTGGCGCCAGTAGCCTTGGAACACGTTCGGCCCGCGCAGCTCGAGCACGCCGGTCTCGCCGGGCCCCAGGACCGCGCCGTCCTCGCCCGCGACCCGGACCTCCACATCCGGCAGCGGAAAGCCGACCGTGCCGGCGCGGCGCTCGCCGTCGAGCGGGTTCGAGGTGTTCATGCCGGTCTCGGTCATGCCGTAGCGCTCGAGTATCGTGTGGCCCGTGCGCTCGCGGAAATCTTCGAAGGTCTCCTCCAAAAGCGGCGCCGAGCCGGAGACGAAGAGGCGCATGTTGCGGCAGGCCCCGGCGTCGAAATCCGGCCGCGCGAGCAGGCGCGTATAGAAGGTCGGCACGCCCATCATCACGGTGGCGCGCGGCAGCAGGCGGATCACCTGCTCGGTGTCGAATCTCGGCAGGAAGAGCATCTCGGTGCCGTTCAGGAGCACGCAGTTGATCGCCACGAAGAGGCCGTGGGTGTGGAAGATCGGCAGGGCGTGGAGCAGCACGTCGCCGGCCTCGAAGCCCCAGATTCGGTGCAAGGCGATCGCGTTCGACGCCAGGTTGCCGTGGCTCATCATGGCGCCCTTGGCGCGCCCCGTGGTGCCCGAGGTGTAGAGCAGGGCGGCCAGGTCGCCGCTCGTCGCCGGAACGGGTGCGAAGTCCGGGGCGAAGCCGCGGCTGGCCTCGATCAGGCTGCCCTCGCCGGCCTGGCCCAGGGTCAGGAGCTGGCTGCCGGCCTCGGCCGCGAGGGGCGCCAGCGCGGCCTCGGCCTCGGGCCGGCAGACCGTGACCTTGGGCTCCGCGTCGCCCAGGAAATAGGCGACCTCGGCCGCGGTATAGGCGGTGTTGAGCGGCAGGTAGACCGCGCCCGCGCGCAGGGTCGCCAGATAGAGGAAGACCGCCTCGGGCGACTTCTCGACGATCGCCGCCACCCGGTCGCCCGCGGCGACGCCGCGCGCGGCCAGCAGCCGGGCCATGCGCCCGGTCGCCGCCTCCAGATCGCCGTAGCTTATGGTGCGCCCGTCGGGCGTCTCGATGAAAGGCCGGGAGATGTCGGCCGGAAAGCGCGACCGGAACAGCTCGAACAGGTTGTCGCTCATCGCAGTGATCTTCCAGGACAGTTGCCGCGCCGGTGGGCGCAAGCTAACCGCTCGGCACGCCGCGACCAAGGGGTTAGGCTATCCGCCCGCGAAAAGGCCGGCGATGGAACCGGCACGAACTGGATCGGCTGGCACCTTGCGGTTTCCTGCCGGACCGCTGCAGGACGTCTTTGGAACCAGGAACGAAAGGAAGTGCGCGATGCCTTACGATCCCGGCGCGATCAATCTGGACGACAAGTTCAGCAAGTTCTCCAAGCACTGGTCGCCGCATATCATCGCCCAGGTGAACGATCTCCATATCAAGTCCGTCAAGGTGCAGGGAGAATTCGTCTGGCATCGACACGAAGACACCGACGAGCTGTTCCTCGTTCACAAAGGAAAACTCACGATTAAATACAGGGACCGGAACGTGACGCTCGGGGCCGGCGAGCTGCACGTCATTCCGAAGGGCGTCGAGCACAAGCCGATCGCCGCGGAGGAATGCGAAATTCTCCTCATAGAACCGGCCGGAACGATCAACACGGGCGATGCCGGGGGCGAGCTTACGGCCCACGAGGAGCCCCGGATCTGAGCGTCAATTGCGGCCCCGAATGGAACCCCGGAAGGGAAGGGCGGGCGCGGCGTGTCTCCAGACAGTTATCGATTCGCCGGGGGCGACATGCTAACTTGCCGGCATCGCGAACAAAACGGCCGGCCGCACGTATGAGGCCGGCGGGAAATCCAACAGGGAGAGGAAAACCCATGACCAAGCTATCGAGAGTTCTAACCGGCGTCGTCGCCTTGGCCGCGGTCGCGGCGGTGGCGGGTTCGGCCGTGGCCGGCGAGATGAAGCTGCGCGCCTCGCACCAGTGGCCCGGCGGCAAGGGCGACGTGCGCGACGAGATGGTGCAGATCATCAAGCGCGAGGCCGAGGCGGCCAACGTCGGCCTGACGGTCCAGATCTATCCCGGCAAGTCGCTGTTCAAGCCCAAGCAGCAATGGGACGCCATGGTCAAGGGCCAGCTCGACATCTCGGCCTTCCCGCTCGACTACGCCTCGGGCCGGCACCCGCAGTTCAGCGCGACGCTGATGCCGGGCCTGGTCAAGAACCACGACCACGCCAAGCGGCTCAACGGCTCGCCCTTCATGGACGACATCAAGAAGATCGTCAACGACGCGGGCGTGGTCGTGATCTCCGACGCCTGGCTGGCCGGCGGCTTCGCCTCCAAGAAGCAGTGCATCCTCGACCCGGCCGACGCCAAGGGCCAGGTGCTGCGCGCGGCGGGCCCGGCCTTCGAGCAGATGCTGGTCGCGGCCGGCGCCTCTATCAACTCGATGCCCAGCTCCGAGATCTATTCGGCGCTGCAGACCGGCGTGCTCGACGGCGCCAACACCTCCTCGGGCAGCTTCGTCTCCTACCGCATCTACGAGCAGGTCACCTGCCTGACCGAGCCGGGCGACTATGCGCTCTGGTTCATGTACGAGCCGATCCTGATGTCGAAGAAGAGCTGGGACAAGCTGGACGGCAAGCAGCAGGCGGCCCTGAAGAAGGCCGGCCAGGTGGCCGAGGAGTTCTTCTTCGACGCCGCCAAGGGCCTCGACGGCAAGCTGGTCGATGCCTACAAGAAGAACGGCGTCGAGGTCGTCGGCATGAACGCCGCGCAGCACGCCGCGTGGCTCGATATCGCCAAGCAGTCGTCCTACAAGATCTTCTCCGAGAAGGTTCCCGGCGGCAAGGAACTGATCGAAAAGGCGCTGGCGGTCGAGTAACCGCTAGATCGTCGCTTAGCGAGGGCGGCCGCCGGGGCCGGCGGCCGTTCCCTCGGGACTCTCGGCCATGACGCTCTTCATCGATACGGTGCGCCGCTTGTCGCAGCTCTGCGGCGCGATCTCGGCCGCGCTGCTCCTGGCCGCCGTGATCGTGGTCTGCCAGCTCGTGGTCGTGCGTTACGCGCTCGGCGAGTCGGCGATCTGGCAGCACGAGTTCGTCACCTTCGCCCTGGTCGGCGCCACCCTGATCGGCAGCCCCTACGTCCTGCTGACCCGGGGCCACGTCAACGTGGACCTGCTGCCGCTCTACCTGGGCCCGCGCGGCCGCCTGGCCCTGGCGCTCCTCGCTTCGGGGCTCTCGCTGGCCTTCTGCGTGACCATCGCGGTGACCGGCTTCTTCTGGTGGCACGAGGCCTGGGCCGGCGGCTGGCGGGGCGATACCGTCTGGGCGCCGCCCCTGTGGATCCCCCGCCTGGCCCTACCGGTCGGCGTCGGCCTGCTCAGTCTGCAGTACCTGGCCGATATCCTGGCGCTCGTGACCGGCCGCGACATGCCGTTCGGGATCGAGAGGCCGCGCCCATGAGCCCGCTCGCCCTCGGCCTGCTGGTCGCCGCCGTGACCATCGTGGTGCTGATGGCCGGCGCCCCGGTCGCCTTTTCGCTCGGTGCGGTGGCGATCGGCTTCCTGCTGATCTTCGAGGGGACGGGGGCGCTCACGATCGTGGCGGACGTGTTCTACGGCGGGCTCGACAGCTTCGCGCTGCTGTCGATCCCCATGTTCATCCTGATGGGCGGGGCGATCGCCTCCTCGCGGGCCGGGTCCGACCTCTACGAGGCGCTCGACCGCTGGCTGACCCGGGTGCCGGGCGGGCTGATGATCTCCAACATCGGCGCCTGCGCGATCTTCGCCGCGCTCAGCGGCTCCTCGCCGGCGACCTGCGCGGCGATCGGCAAGATGGGCATCCCCGAGATGCGCAAGCGCGGCTATCCGGCGGGCCTCGCGACCGGCTCTATCGCGGCGGGCGGCACGCTCGGCATCCTGATCCCGCCCTCGATCACCATGATCGTTTACGGCATCGCGACCGAGACCTCGATCGGCCGCCTGTTTATCGCTGGGCTCCTGCCGGGCGCCATGCTGACCGGCCTGTTCGTCCTCTGGGGCCTGTTCTCGGCCTGGCGGCGCGGCTACAGCTTCGCCGGGCAGGCGACGCGCTATACGCTCGCCGAGCGGCTGGAGATCCTGCCCAAGGTGCTGCCCTTCCTGGCGATCATCGCGGGCATTCTCTGGGTGCTCTACGGCGGCGTGGCGACTCCGTCCGAGGCGGCCGGGGTCGGCGCCGTGTTCTGCATCCTGCTGGTCGTGGCGATCTACCGGATGGTGGATCCGATGGCCCTGTGGCGGGTGCTGCGCGAGGCCACGCGCGAATCCGTGATGATCCTGATGATCATCGCCGGGGCCGCCCTGTTCAGCTACATGATGTCCTCGCTGTTCATCACCCAGTCGCTGGCGCTGTGGATCGGCGAGCTGGAGGTGAACCGCTGGGTGCTGATGGGCTGCATCAACGTGTTCCTGCTGGTCGCCGGCTTCTTCCTGCCGCCGGTCGCGGTGATCCTGATGACCGCGCCCACGCTGGTGCCGATCATCGAGGCCGTGGGCTTCGACCCGATCTGGTTCGCCGTCGTGCTCACGGTCAACATGGAGATCGGCCTGATCACGCCGCCGGTCGGCCTGAACCTCTACGTCATCAACGGCATCGCGCCCGACGTTCCCTTGACCCAGATTCTCTGGGGCGCCTTGCCCTTCATGCTGTGCATGGTGGCCGGGATCGTGCTGCTCTGCCTATTCCCGCAGATCGCGCTCTGGCTGCCCACCGCCATGATGGGCCAGCAGCTCTAGGGAAATTAGGGGAAAATTAGGGTCGGACCCCAATTTCCCCCTAATTAGGGTCTGACCCCAATTTTGAGCGATCCAATCACGGAGAACGTGATGAAGGTGCCTGACTTTCAATTGCGCAGGGCAAACAACGCCGATCTGGATGCCTTTTACGGCTTGTTCGCGCAGGTGCAGTCGATCCACGCGGATGCCGAACCGGAATTCTTTCGTCCGCCCGAGAAGGACGAGACTTTCCGACAGTATTTCGAAGGCATCCTGGGCGATCCGGATCAACACCTTCTGTTCGCCTGCCTCGATGGCGTTGAGGTCGGATTCGTCCAGTACGTCCTGGGCCTCCGCCCCCGGAACATCTTTCAGCCGGAACGGCGGGTTGGCTACGTCCATGGCTTGGTTGTCGACAAGGAGCATCGCCGGACGGGTTGTGCCGCCATGCTCATCGAGCATGTGAAGCAGGCGGCAAGGCAGGAGGATATTGCCCTGTTGGGCATCGATTTCTGGTCGTTCAACGATGCGGCCCGAGCCTGTTTTGAGAAAGCCGGATTCAAAGTGAACAAGGAGTTCGCGTGGCTTATACCAAAGGTAGGAAATACTGACCCATTTCACCGGGACGATTTTGGCCGCCAGTTAGGCGCGCGTTGTGCCGTGGTGCTGGCACCACAAGCGACGCGCGCCTCATCAAAGGACGGCTGATGGTTCCCTGCCCTGTTGGACGAGCAGGAACCCGGACATGACAAGCGCCGGGCACATGCGTGCCCGGCGCCGGCCGTCTCGATTGGCGCGGATCAGCCCTGGGGCTGCGGCGCGGGGCCTTCGGGGGCCTCGGGCCGCCCGGACCGGCGCTTGCGGTCGGCCATGAACTGGTCGAACTCGGCCTTGTCCTTGGCGTGGCGCAGGCGCTCGAGGAAGTCCTTGAACTCCGTCTGCTCGTCCTCGAGACGGCGCAACGTCTCCTCGCGATATTCGTCGAAGGCGTGGTTGCCGCTCGACGCCGCGCGCCGCTCCCCGCCAAACCAACTCTCGGCGCCCGAACGCTTGCGCTCGGTGCCGTCACGGTGCCAGCGGCCGGGGCCGCCATGTCTCCAGCATCCCATACGTCCACTCCATATCAGATAGGCCAGGATCGCCAAGCCGATGGGCCAGAAGAGGATGAATCCGAGGACCATCACAAGGATCCAGGCCGGCTTGCCGTAGTCGTCCAATTTCGCCGCGAGTTCCATCGGAGCCTCATGTAAATGGTGTTTACATTAATCTAGCTGGCGACGATCTTTCCGCCTGTCAAGGGCTGCCGCATTCTCCGCAGCGAAAAAAAACCGACTCAGCGATTCTGGTCGCCGCCGAGGCCGAGCCCGCCCAGGTAGACCAGCAGGCCGGCCTCGAGCAGGTCCTCCGGCGGCATCGGCAGCGCGCGCCGTGCGGCATCGCCCCGGGCGAACAGCGTGGCGATGCCGTGCGCCATGGCCCAGACGTGCAGGCTCACCATGAGGGACGGCGGGCGGGTCGGCTTCGGCAGCCGCGCGCAGAGCGTTTCCGAGGCCTGTCGCACGACCGCGAAGGCCTGGTCCGCGGCCCGCGCCAGCTCCGGGTCCAGGTCGGGCGGAAGCTGGGCCTCGAACATCGCCGTGAAATAGGCCGGCTCGGTCCTGGCGAAGGCGAGGTAGGCCCGGCCGGTGTTTTGCAGAGCCTCGAAAGGCTCGGGCCGGCCCTCGTCCCAGGCCCGCGCGAGCTCGGCCGCGAAGCGCTCGAAGCCGCGCCGCGCGACATCGGCCATCAGCGCGTCGCGGTCGCGGAAATGCCTGTAGGGCGCGGCCGGGCTGACCCCGGCCAAACGGGCGGCTTCGGCGAAGGTGAAGCCGGCGGGGCCTTTTTCGGCGATCAGATCCAGCGCCGCCGCGATCAGGGTCTCGCGCAGATTTCCGTGGTGATAACCGCGCCGTTTGCGGCCCTGTCTCGACCAGCTCATGTAAAGGGCTTTTACATGAATTGCGCCTCGCGCGCAGCCCAAATACCAAAGGTCGTTCAGAGCGGCCTTCGGTCTCTACTCATCCGGCGTCTGGTCCTGGGCGGATTCCAGGGCGATGGCGACGGCGACCGGCGAGGTGCGCGGCACGTAGACGTGCGGGCCCTGCTCCTCGGGCGGCATGCCGGCGCGCCGCGCCATGCGGTAGAGGGCGAAGCCGCCGAGCGCCACGTGGACCAGGGCCAGGAACCAGAAGAAACCGGCCGTGCCCAGGAACGACATGGCGAGCGCGGCGCCGATCGGCCCCAGGGTGGCGCCGGCCCCTGTCACCAGCACCAGGCTGCTGCTGGCCCCGACCATCTGCTCGGGCGTCAGGTGGTCGTTGGTGTGGGCCAGGCTGAGCGAATAGAGCGGGAACGACAGCGCGCCGAACAGGCCGACCAGGGCCAGCAGGCCCCAGACCGAATGGCCGGCGACCGCGACCGCCGCGCCGGCGGCAAGCGCGGCGGCCAGGGTGACGACGATCATGACCCGGCGCCGGTCGAAGCGGTCGGATAGGTGGCCGATCGGCCACTGCAGGGCGACGCCGCCCAGGATCGCGGCGCTCATGAAGAAGGAGATCTGGGCCAGGGACAGGCCGGCGTTCTCGGCGTAGACGGCGCCCATGCCGACCAGTGCGCCGTTCGACAGGCCGGTCGCCACGCAGCCCAGGACGCCGAGCGGCGAGATGCGGTAGAGCTGCCTCAGGCTGACCTTCGCCGTCGTGTCGAAGCGCGGCGCCGGGCTGGCGGTCAGCAGGATCGGGATCAGCGCGAGCGAGACCAGGATCGAGACGGCGACGAAAAGAAGGAACCCGCCGGGATCGGCCGCGTTCAGCAGCAGCGGGCCGGCCGCCATGCCGGCGAGGCCCACGACCATGTAGACCGAGAGCAGCTGGCCGCGCAGCTCGTTGGTGACCCGGTCGTTTAGCCAGCTTTCGGCGACCACGTAGATCCCCGCGTAGCAGAACCCGGTGGCCAGCCGCATGGCGGTCCAGCTGACCGGCGTCAGGAAGACCACGTGGAGCAGCGCCACGATCGAGGCGAGCGAGGCGAGGGCCGCAAAGACCCGGATGTGGCCGACCCGGGCGACCAGCTTGGGCGCCAGGGTCGAGCCCGCCGCGAAGCCGGCGAAGTAGCCCGACATGACAAAGCCGGTGGCCGTCGTCGGAAATCCCTCGAGCATCGCGCGGACGCCGAGCAGAGAGGCCTGCAACCCGTTTCCGAGCATGACCAGGGCCATGCCGAGAAGCAGCGCCCAGCAGGCCGCGACCGCCGCAACCATCGGGTTGTTGGCACCGCCCCCGGCGATCATCGGGCCGGATGCGCCGTCCGGATTCATGGCCGTCATGGTCCCCCCGCGGAACAACCGAATCTGATGGAATGTGGCGTCGGCGGTTGCGATTGGGAAACGAATTATCTAAACCATATCGATCGAATTTTTCGATCAACGTGCGGAGTAGAGCCGGTGAACATCGAGCACATCCGGAGCTTCCTCGAGGTCGCGGCGACGGGAAACTTCCACCGCGCGGGCGAGCGCCTGCACGTCACCCAGTCGACCGTGAGCGCCCGGGTCCAGGCACTCGAGCAGCGCATCGGCCAGCCGCTGTTCACCCGCGGCCGCGGCGGGGTCGCGCTGACCACGGCCGGGCGGCGCTTCCACCGCTACGCCGTGGCCACAGTGCGCGCCTGGGAGCAGGGGCGCCAGGAGACCGCGTTGCCCGAGGGCTTCCGCGCCTCCATCGCGCTGGGCACCCAGGTCAGCCTCTGGGAGCGCCTGGTGCTGAAATGGATCCCCTGGATGCGCGCGGCCCTGCCGGACGTCGCGCTCAGGCTCGAGGCCGACTATTCGCCCAGCCAGATGCAGAAGCTGGGTGACGGCCTGCTCGACATCGGCGTCATGTACATGCCGCGCCACATGCCCGGCCTGGCGGTCGAGACGCTGCTGGTCGAGAAGCTGGTCCTGGTGTCGACGCGGCCGCGCAAGGTGGCCCCGGACTGGGTCGCCGACTACGTCTTCGTCGACTGGGGCGAGGACTTCCTGGTCCAGCACCGCCAGGCCTTCCCCGAGATGGAGACGCCGGCCGTCTCGGTCGGCCTCGGCGCCATGGGCCTGCAGCACATCCTGGCCGGCGGGGGCTCGGGCTATTTCCCGCTGCGCGCGGTGCAGCCCCTGCTCAAGGACAAGCGCCTCTACCGGGTGGCCAAGGCTCCGGTGTTCCAGCGTCCGGCCTACCTGGTCTACAGCGCCGATCCCAGCGACCAGGACCTGCTCGACCAAGCCCTCGAGGGCCTGCGCCGCGTTGCCCGGCAGGCGGCGGACGGATGATACTGAGCGGGCAGGACGTAGAGACCGCGTTTCAGGCCTTCCAGGTCCAGCCGGCGACACGCCGAGCCTAGCCGACCTCGGGGCCGGTTGGATGGCTTCCGCGATGACCCGGCTCGAACACTGCCTCGAGGATGCCACCCTTCACGCGAATCGGCTTGTCGGCTACCATTGGCGATGCCCTACGGGTCATGATGGAAAGCGCTGGCGGGCTTATGCCTTTAGTATTATACCAGCGAGCCGATGAATGAAGTCGTTGCGAACTCGCCCTCATACTTCGTCCCTCGACAAGCTCGGGATGAGGAAGCTCAGAGCATGAGGGCTTCAAATTGAGCCCCTCATCCCGAGCCTGTCGAGGGACGGAGGCCGGATCACCGGCGGGACGCTCGCGCTACACGCGCCATTCGATGCGCGAGACCTGGTATCCGATCGGCCCGGGCGACCCGATCCGCTCCCATGAAATGCGTCATTATCAGTGATCTTTGGTATGAGGATCGAGCATGAGCAAGAAAATCAAAAGCGTCGCCGTGCTCGGCCTGGGCAAGGTCGGAACGCTCGCGGCGGTGCTGCTGCACGAGACGGGCTTGGACGTCACGGGCTTCGACGTCGACATGCCGCAGGACGACCTGCCGTTCCGGGTCGAGCACAAGTCCGCCGCCGCCGAAAGCGAGGTCGAGGCGCTGTGCGGCGGATTCGACGCGATCCTGTCCTGTCTGCCTTATCATATGAACGTCGGGGTCGCGACCGCGGCGCACCGGCTGGGGCTGCATTATTTCGATCTGACCGAGGACGTGCCCACGACCAAGGCGATCCTGGAGATGAGCGGGACGTCGAAAGGCGTGATGGCGCCGCAGTGCGGCTTGGCGCCGGGTCTCGTCGGCATCATCGGCGCCCATCTCGCCGAGCAGTTCGAGCAGGTCCGCTCCATCAAGCTCAGGGTCGGCGCCCTGCCGCAAAATCCGACCGGCTTGCTGGGCTACGCCTTCAACTGGTCGCCCGAGGGGGTGGTCAACGAATACCTCAACGACTGCGAGGTGATCGAGGAGGGGCAGCACAAATGGATCTCGCCCATGGAGTGGGTCGAGAAGATCTACGTCGACGGACACCGGCTGGAGGCCTTCACGACCTCCGGCGGCCTGGGTACCATGTGCGAGACCTATCTGGGGCACATCGAGAACCTCGACTACAAGTCGTTGCGCTACCCGGGACACGTGGAGTTGATGAACTTCTTCTTTCATGAACTGCTGATGCGGGAGAAGCGCGACCTTGCCGGCGAGATTCTGACCTACGCGAAACCGCCCGTCGACGACGACGTCGTTCATATCCACGTTTCGGCGGAGGGCATGATCGATGGGAGCCTGCAGCGGAAGGAATACGTCCGCTCCTACTACCCGATCGAGATCTCGGGCCGCGTTTGGCGCGCCATCGCCTGGACGACCTCCGCCTCGGTCTGCGCAGTGATCGAGATGGTCAACCGGGGAGATCTGCCGGCCAAGGGGTTCCTCAAGCAGGAGCAGATCCCGCTCGACCCGTTCCTGCGAACCCGCAACGGCCGCCTTTACCAGGCGGCGCAGGGAGGCCGTGCCGGATAGGGTTCTTCCTCGACGGTGATCGCCGCATCGAGAAGCTGCCGACCAAGAGTGCGGCAAGCCGCGTCGAGGATCCGCAGGGTGTCTTCCAGCTCCGCCGGACCGTGCGCGGTCGAGACCCTGCTGGTCGAGAAGCTGGTCCTGGTATCGACCCGGCCGCGCAAGGTGGCCCCGGACTGGGTAGCCGACTACGTCTTCGTCGACTGGGGCGAGGACTTCCTGGTCCGGCACCGCCAGGCCTTTCCCGAGATGGAGACACCGGCCGTCTCGGTCGGCCTCGGCGCCATGGGCCTGCAGCACATCCTGGCCAACGGCGGCTCGGGCTACTTTCCGCTGCGCGCGGTGCAGCCCCTGCTCAAGGACAAGCGTCTTTACCGGGTGGCCAAGGCCCCGGTGTTCCAGCGTCCGGCCTACCTAGTCTACAGCGCCGATCCCAGCGACCAGGACCTGCTCGACCAGGCCCTCGAGGGCCTGAGCCACGCCGCCCGACAGGCGGCAGACGGGTGAGCGGGCGGGGCGAATGTGGTGAGCGCGTGTCGTGATCGGCTATTCATGACCCGACGCGGCCAATGAGCCGCGAAAGTCGCCGCGCTCAGATGTACCGATAACCAGAATCCAATGGCACTTGGCGCGACTTTGCGGCCTCCGCGATTCGGCCACGGACGAATTCGCAGAAGCGCTCTTCGTCTTTCCTGCTGGCGAAGGCGCGCCGCGGAACGGGGACAAAATGCACGGACGTGAGCATAAGCAGGATCATGGCCCTGGTCTTCCGCAGCTCGCGGATCGCGGCCCAGCGATAGACCGCGTTCCAGGCCGCGCCGCGCAGCGTGAGGTCGTCCGGCCCCGCGATCATCCGCTGCGCCCCGCAGTGCACCCCGTCCTGCCCGCGGTTCGCCGGGTCATCGCGGTCCAGGAGCATGCCCACCCAGGCAAACGGAATCAGGACGATGAATATGATACGAATACACAGGGACGCCATGACGGGCCAGCTACGGCATATCTGCTTAGCCTTCAGCTTGGAATAGACGCGGTCCAACTCCTTGCCCGAGACGGTGAACGCGAGCTCGATGCCGCCGGTCTTCATTTACGGTCCCCGATGCGTGACGCGACGAGATCCTTGAAGCTTTCACCGGCCGCTTCGTCCGTGAAGGCCCGCTTGGGTACGATGATGTTGTCGCGTTTGGTGAACACCAGATAGAAGGTGTCCGGGCCTTCGCCGAAGTCGCGAAAACCCTCCCAGGCGTAGAAGTTTCGCACCAAGCCAAAGGTGACGGTAAGGCCCTCGGGCCGCAGGTCGAAGCGCGCCCGGCCAAGGTTAAACCCCTCGCGCAGCGCCGAATGGTCGAGCCTGTCGCCATCCCAGCGCCTGTGCTCCCATGACACGGCTAAGCCAAGGCAGGCGAACAACAGCCCAATCACGAGGACGGTGAAGTAGATTGGATGTTGGATCCAGTGGTCCAGGCCTTTGCTATAGATGAGATAGGGGGCAAACCCGACAAAGGCGACTGCCGCTAGGAGGGCAAGAACCGACTCTCGGGCAGATTCGGGATCCCGATCCTGGGAGCCACCGTTCTCCTCGGCGTACCGCTCGTCGAGGAAAGCGATGAAATCACGTTGATCGTCCGGCGAAATGTCGGCTGAGAACTGCACGGCTCCCCCACGATCCTTACAGATCCCTCGATTCTGCCACCGATCCTTGAATTTTTGTTTAAGATTTCGCGCTTTTCTCTTCCGGGCGTTCTTCACGAACTTGCCCTTTGCCGGCCGGCGGTTCTCCGAGGCGGCCGGCACTCGCTCGTTGCTGCGCGCCCAGCATTTCCTCTTCGTTCACGCCTTCGTCGTTCCCGGCCGCCAGTTCGGCGATGCGCAGGCGTTGGACCTTGGGGACCGCCATGCCGGCCGCCCGCATTCCCTCCAAGCGCGCCCAGACCGCGCGCTTCTTGCGCACCTGATGGGGCTGGAAGAGGTCCATGTCGCGGAACCCGATGGCGCGCACGACCGTGAGCGCGCCGTCCGCGACGGCCCTCTCGAACAAACGCACCCCGGCTCGCGTTCGAGAGAGGACGGCGTTGAAGCCCTCGTCCTCGCCTTCGGGTGCGCCGCCGGGCCAGCAGTCGGCGGAGACCAGGTCCGCCGCCTCGCCGATCGCATCGGGGCAGATCTTGCAGCGAGATTGGACCCGCCAGCCCGCCTCGTCCCCCCACATCTCCTGGTACGTGAGGTCGAAGCGGCGGCCGTCCTTCGTCTCCACGCGGGTCGGGCCGGGGTTGCCGTGGCCGCGATAGCGGAACAGGCGCAGGTCCTTCTCCCGCACGCCCAGGCGGTCCAGCACATCGAGCGACTTGCCCAGGTCGGACGCGCCGCCGCACGCCAAGGTCAGGCAGTGACGGACCAGCTCGTTCGCCCTGTCGTCGACCTCGGCCAGGCGCCGGACCGCGCCAATGTCGCAGGGCTTCGCGATGACCGCGAGCCGGCGCCCGCGCGCCAGGACGCCGCCCAGGTCCTCCAGCACGGCCGCCGGACCGTAACGCGAGGCGGCCGCTTCGAGAACGGCCTCCGGCGTCTCGCTGACCGTCGCCAGACTGCGCAAGGGCGCGTCCGGCGATGCCTTGACGTGCAGCACCAGCTCGACCTCGCCGCTGCGCAGGAGATACTGCCCCAAGGCCGTGAGGACGCCGCCGGCGGCGCCGCGATGGCGGACGACCGGGTCGCTGGCGTGGGCGATCGCGAGCGTGGACGGCACGGCGGGGCCCCAGATCGGGTCGGTTTCGACGTCGTCGGGAAGAGTCTCCGGCCTCGCGCCCTCGATTTGCGTCCCCGGGCAGACCGCGTTGATCGTCGCGAGCGCCTCGTCCGGGATCGGCCTCACCGCGACTGGACGCTCCCGCCCCCCGGGTGTCGTCACCATGCGGATGCATTCCGCCCCTGCAACGCTCTTGCAGAGGCCGCAACCGATGCACAAACCGCCGGTGACGATTTCGTCGATACCCAGCAACTGGTCCGCCGCCTTTGAGTGCGCCCCGTGAACAGTCTCTGGTCGTGGCTCGACCACCGCCCAGTAGAGCACGCCGGGGAAGCTGTTGGCGAGCTTGTCGTCGCGGCTTGACGCCCCGGGGGGCGGCGGACATTGTGCCGGGCATGAACGAAACGCCACGCGAATCCTTCTTCGAGCGCGCGCTCGCCAACCTGGCGGGCGCTTGGCGCGAGGTCGCCGCCGGCGCCGCGCGCAACGTGGGCTTGAGCGGGCTCGGCTCGCCGGCGCGCGACGCCGACGCGCTGGAGCGCCTCATGGCCGAGTGCCTCGAGGCGCGCGGCGGCGAGGTCTCGGCGCGTCTGCGCGCGGCCGAGCTGGGCCGCGCCTACCTGGACCTGGACGGCCCCGGCCGGCGGGGCTTCCTGGAGGTGCTGGCGCGTCGCTTCGCGGTCGAGGTGGCGGCCCTGGAGCGGGCGATCACGGACTATCGGGACGCCGAGGAACCGGACCTGAAACTGGCCGCGGAGGACGCGCTGCGCCGCGCGCTCGTACCGCCGCGGGTCAAGCTGCTGACCCAGTTCAACGTGCTGCCCGAGGGCGTCAAGTTCCTGGCCGACCTGCGCAGCGACCTGCTGTCGGTGATGGCCGACGACCCCCACCTGCGCGGCCTGGAGGGGGACCTGCGCGAGCTGCTGGAGTCCTGGTTCGACGTCGGTTTTCTGGACCTGCGGGCGATCAACTGGGATTCGCCGGCCTCGCTCCTGGAGAAGCTGATCGCCTACGAGGCGGTGCACGAGATCCGCTCCTGGGACGACCTGCGCAACCGTCTCGATTCGGACCGCCGGCTCTACGCCCTGTTCCATCCGCGCATGCCCGACGAGCCGCTCGCCTTCGTCGAGGTCGCCCTGGTCAAGGGCATGGCCGGCAACATACAGGCGCTGCTCGACGAGTCGGTGCCGCCGATCGACCCGCGCGAGGTCGACACCGCGATCTTCTATTCGATCAGCAACACCCAGCGGGGTCTGACCGGCATCTCCTTCGGCGACTACCTGATCAAGCGGGTGGTCGAGCGCTTCAGCAAGGAGTTGCCGCGCCTCAAGACCTACGCCACTCTGTCGCCCGTCCCCGGGTTCCGGGGCTGGCTGGAGCGGGCGCCGGCGGAGCTGGTCGCCCAGGCCTTCGCCGGAGAGGAGCTGGACGGCATCCGCGCGCTCGGCGGCAGCGAGGACGCCGGCGTGGCGCTGCTGGCGGTCCTGGCCCGCGCCGACTGGCACCGGGACCCGGCCGTCGCGGTGGTGCTCAAACGACCGCTCACGCGGCTCTGCGGGCGCTATTTTCTCGAGACCGGGAAGAACGGCACGCCGATCGATCCGGTCGCGCGCTTCCACCTGAGGAACGGCGCGCGTCTTGAGCGCATCAACTGGCTGGCCGACACCTCGGACAAGGGCCTAGGCCAGTCCGCCGGCCTGATGGTGAACTACCGCTACCTCCCAGGCGACATCGAGAAGAACCACGAGGCCTACATGGAGCAGGGCCAGGTCGTCATGAGCGCCGAGGTCAGGGGGCTGGCGAAACAAGCGGGGCGCCGGTAGGCCGGCCTAGCGCGCCGGGATTAACAATCGGTAAACCATAAATCGGATAAACCGGGGAATCGCTCCGGCCGCGGCGCCGGGCTCTTGCGCCGGCGCTCCGGTCTTGCCATAAGCCGGTTTATTCGAGACGACGATGACCCCACCTGTCAGGGCAGATCGCCGCAGACTCACGGGCCGGAGGGTGCCGCGCGTGACCGACAATGGCCAAGGTTTCCCCGATACCCGCTCGGTGGTCGCTGCCTTGCGGCCGAGCTATCCGGTCTACTGCCTGCGCCCGGAGATCCTGGAAAAGAACGCCCGGCGCTTCATCGGCCAGTTTCCCGGCACGGTGCTCTACGCGGTCAAGTGCAATCCGCACGATCTCGTGCTCGAGGCGCTCTACCGCGGCGGTATCCGGCACTTCGACACCGCCTCGCTGCCCGAGATCGCACAGGTCTGCGAGTCCTTCGAGGAGGCCAAGGCCTATTTCATGCACCCGGTCAAGGCCCGGGCGGTGATCAAGAGCGCCTACACGGTCTACGGCATCCGTCACTTCGTGGTCGACCACGAGAACGAGCTGGCGAAGGTGCTGGACGAGACCGGCGGCGAGGGCGTGGTGATCGTCGTGCGCCTGGCGACGCCGCCCGACGAGGGCACGCTCTATCACTTGGCCGACAAGTTCGGCGCGCCGCCGGGTGCCGCCGCCGAGCTGCTGCGCGAGGCCGCCCGGCGCGGCTGTAGCACCGGCCTGGCCTTCCACGTCGGCTCGCAGTGCCCCAACCCCAAGGCCTACCGCGCGGCGCTCAACGTGGTCGGCGATGTCATCGAGGCGGTTGGGCAAGACCCGGCCTGCGTCGACGTCGGCGGCGGCTTTCCCGCCGAGTACCGCAACCGGCCCATGCCGCCGCTCGAGGACTACATCGACCAGATCCGCGCCGGCCTGAAGGACATCAAGCTGAAGCCGGCGGTCGAGGTCTTCGCCGAGCCCGGCCGGGTGCTGGCCGCGCCGGGCTGCTCGCTGCTCACCCAGATCCAGCTGCGCAAGGGCGATCAGCTCTACATCAACGACGGCATCTACGGCAGCCTGTCGGAGCCGTCGCAGGTCGGCATCGAGCTGCCGGCGCGCCTGATCCGCCTGGACGACCCACCGGCTGCCGAGACCCGCGCCTTCACGCTCAACGGCCCGACCTGCGATTCCCTGGACGTGCTGCCCAAGACCTTCGCGCTGCCCGACGATGCGCGCGAAGGCGACTGGATCGAGATCGATCAACTGGGCGCCTACTCCAACGCGCTCTCGACGCGGTTCAACGGCTTCTATCCGGAGACCTTCGTCGAGGTGCACGACCTGCCCCCGGCGGCGGCGACATGACGGCCGCGGACCCCCGCACCGGGAGCTGTCTCGGCCTCTCGAAGTCCGGCTTCCATCGCCTGGCCTACACCGAATGGGGCGGGCCGCAGGCCGGCCACGCGGCGTTCTGCGTCCATGGCCTGACGCGCAACGGCCGGGACTTCGACGTGCTCGCCGGCGCGCTCGCCGAGCGGGGCCTCAAGGTCGCCTGTCCCGACGTGGTGGGGCGCGGCCGCAGCGACCGGCTGTCCGATCCCGCCGGCTACGGCTATCCGCAGTACCTCGCGGACATGAACGCCCTGATCGCGCGCCTCGACGTGCCGTGGCTCGACTGGATCGGCACCTCCATGGGCGGGCTGATCGGCATGATGATGGCGGCCCAGCCGAACACGCCGCTCCGCCGCCTGGTGGTCAACGACGTCGGCCCCTTCATTCCGGTGGCGGCGCTCCGGCGGATCGGCGACTACGTCGGCCGCGACCCGCGCTTCGCCGGCCTGGACGCGGCCGAGGCCTACTTTCGCGAGGTGCACAGGCCCTTCGGAGCCCTCACCGACCCGCAGTGGCGCCGCCTCACCGAACACAGCGTGGTGTCGGCCGGGGATGGCTACCGGCTCGCCTACGACCCGGCGATCGCCACGCCCTTCCAGGTCGAGGAGCTGAAGGACGTGGACCTATGGCCGGTCTGGGAGGCGATCGATATCCCGGTGCTGGTGCTGCGCGGCGCGGACTCGGACCTGCTGCTCTCCGAGACGGCCGCGGAAATGGCCACGCGCGGCCCCCGGGCGGAGATCGTCGAGATTCCCGGCTGCGGCCACGCGCCGGCCCTGATGGACGAGCGCCAGATCGCGCTTGTCCGCGACTGGCTCTTGGCGGAAGCTCCGTAGGTTCGAAGGCATCGATTCCTGGGACTTTTGGAGAATGCCTGATCAACCGCAAGCCCATGGCAAGCGCTTCCTGCTCAGCCTCGTCGTGCCGATGCACAACGAGGAGGACAGCATCGGCGAGTTCATGACCCACGTGCTGCCGGCGGTGCAGCAGGTCGGCTGCGACTACGAGGTCGTCTGCGTCAACGACGGCAGCACCGATCGAACGCTGGAGCTGCTCACGGCGGCGCGCGCGCGCGACCGGCGCATCAAGATCGTCGATCTGGCACGGAATTTCGGCAAGGATCTGGCGATGACCGCGGGCATCGACCATGCCGAGGGCGACGCGATCATTCCGCTGGATGCCGACCTGCAGGACCCGCCCGAACTGATTCCCGATCTGGTCGCCAAGTGGCGCGAGGGCAACGACATGGTGATCGCCGTCAGGCGCGACCGCCAGGGTGATTCCCTCGTAAAACGCCTCAGCGCAAACCTCTTCTACCGGGCCATCGGGCGCATGAGCGACGTGCCCATTCCGGCCAACGCCGGCGACTACCGGATCATGGACCGGCGCGTCATCGATGCCCTGAAGGCGATGCCCGAGCGCAATCGTTTCATGAAGGGCATCTTCGCATGGGTCGGCTTCAGGCAGGCCAGCATCGTGTTCGACCGTCCGGCCCGGGTCGCCGGCGCGAGCAAGTGGAGCTTCTGGAAGCTGTGGAACTTCGCGCTCGACGGGATCTTCTCCTTCAGCACCCTGCCGCTGCGCATCTGGACCTATTTCGGGGCGATCATCGCCGTCTTCTCCCTGGGCTATGCGGTCCTGATCGCCGTGCGCACGCTGGTCCTGGGTGTCGACGTGCCCGGCTATGCGTCGATCATGGTCATTCTGCTGTTCTTCAGCGGCCTCAACATGATCGGCCTCGGCATCATCGGGGAATACCTGGGCCGCGTGTTCATCGAGGTGAAACACCGCCCGTTGTACCTCGTGCGCGACACGATCGGCTTCGACCGGCCGGAGACGGCCGGGGCGCACGCTCCGAAGTTTGCCGACGTGCGGCAGGACAGGCCGCGCGGACCATCGCGCTCCTAGTCGAACCGGCCGCACTCACGCGGGCCCCGGGGCGGCTCTGCGGCGCCAAGGCCATGATCCGGAGTTACCTGCCGGCCTATTGAAGTTCGCCGTGCCGTCTATAGAGTGGCCGGGAACGTAGAGCGCTTTCGGTTTGCTTGGAATCGGCCGGTTCCGCCAAGACCGAAACCGTTTCGGGCTTGCCCGCAAGCATCGCGCAGGACAAGTATTCGACTTGAGAAACCGTCTCCCGCCCGGACCCGCTCACAAGCTGCTGGGCACCACTCGACTCGACCGCTTCTGGCCTCAGGGACTCGTCCTTGCCTTGGTCGTGGCCGCTTACTCGTACAGCTTGTTCGGAGGGTTCACCAGAGACGACTGGGCCATGATTGTCGACAACGAAGAGAACATGGGATCGTTAGCAGCCATCCCGAAGTTCTTCACCTCAGGGGTCTGGGCCTCCAGCAATCTCAACCATGACGACGGTGCCCTCTATCGTCCCATGTGGCTCGTTTGGCATTTCCTCAACTACCAGATCAGCGGACAAGACCCTTTCGGATGGCACGTGGCCAATGTGGCGCTTCACGCCGTCAACACCCTGCTGGTTGCGGCGCTGATCAGGCGCGTGCTGCCCGAGGCTTCGGTCGCCGAGCAATACGCGGGCGCCGCGCTTTTTGGGGTGCATCCGGCCCTTACACAATGCGTTGCCGGGATCAGCGGTTCCACGGATATCCTCTTGACCACCGCCTTCGTCGCCGCCTTTCTCTGTTACGCCCGTTTCCGCGAGAGTGGTCGAAGGCGGGATTTCGCTTGGGCATCGATATGGTTCGCGATCGCCGTTCTGACCAAAGAGCCGGGGTTCGTCTTTCCGTTCGTCGTGATCGCCTACGACGTATCCAAAGGGCGGTCCTGGAGGGATCTGCCGATCAGCACTTACGTTGTCCTCCTGGCGATCGCCGGCAGCTACCTTGCCGTCCGCGCAGTGGCCTTGACATCGTCTCCACCGGACGGCGAAAGCCATTTCGAAATGTCGGTCGAGTCGCTCTCTCGACTTGTCGAATACGCACTGCTCTATGCCCGGTTCCTGGCCGTGCCGTGGCCGGTGGTGGACTATATGAGGCACGTCCCGGGGGGCGTAGCCGACGGCTACGACATCTTCATCGGCGTTGTCGCCGCCGCGGGCATGGTCTATGGCGTCCTTCGACACCGCGAAGGCCGATTTGCGGTCATATGGATGGTCTTCGCCCTGGCGGCGCCACTGCTTCTCGCGCTGCACGCAAATGGGCAGTTTGCCGTACGCTTCCTCTATCTTCCAGCCGCGGGCGGCGCCGTTTTCGCCACTATTTTTCTGACGGCGGTGAAAAAGCATTGGCAGTGGGTTTGGCCCTCGCTGCCGATCGGCCTGGCGGTGATCTTGACGACGCTCACCGTCGTCGAAACGCAGACTTGGAGGAGCCAGGAGGCCTGGGCTAAGAAGATCGTGTCGCTCGATCCGGGCGCGATAGGCGGTTGGATCGCTCTGCTGAGGTACCACCTTTACCTAGGAGAGGTTCCAAAGGCGACGGCGGTCTATCGCGAGGTCATGGACCAAGACCTTCCGGCATCGGACAAGACCCAAGCCGCCGAAGTGCTCGGGCTTCATTACGCGGACGAACGCAAGTTTGCCGAAAGTCTGGAAATCTACCGCTGGATTTCGGAGCAGGAAGGGTTCGAAGCGAAGGGCCTGCTTGGCGTCGGCAACAACTACTGGATGTTGCGTCGCTACCAGGATGCGCGGGATGCCTACGAGCAGGCCAGGCGCTTTGCGCCGGCCGATCTCCTGCTGCTGTTCAATCTGGGCCTGTTGAGCGAGCAACTCGGTGATGCCTCGGACGCGGCCAAGTACTACGGGGAGCTCCTCCGCTTGGCGCCGAACTGGAGCAACGTCCAGGCTCTGGCACGAGCGCGCCGGTTCCTCGAGGCGACGGGCCGCTGATCGGGACCGCCAACAAATGGGGGAAATCGGTAACGGCGGGGGCGTGTCCGGTGGTAGCGTTGCGCGAGGCCGGTTGACCCGGGAGGGGGACCAGCGCCGCGTAACTGTGAATGTGATACCGGCAGCGGAACGATGGCCGGCGCCGGGGCGCCAAGCGTGTGGGAGCAAAGGGACATGAAGGTTTGCATCTACGGAGCCGGAGCGATCGGCGGCTACCTCGGCGTGGAGCTGTCGCGGGCCGAGGGCGTCGAGGTGTCGCTGATCGCTCGCGGCGCCCATCTGGCGGCCATGCGCGAGAACGGCCTCAAGCTGCTGATCGGCGGCGAGGAGCGCGTTGCGCGCCTGCCATGCACCGACGATCCGGCGGAGCTCGGTCCGCAAGACCATGTGATCATCGCCCTGAAGACCCATCAGGCCTGGGAGGTGGCGGAGCAGATGATGCCGCTGCTCGGGCCCGAAACGGCGGTCGTGACCTGCCAGAACGGCGTGCCCTGGTGGTACTTCCACGGGCTGCGGGGCCAGTACAAGGACCTGCGCCTGGCCAGCGTGGACCCGGACGACCGGCAGTGGAACGCGATTGGGCCGGAGCGCGCGATCGGCTGCGTCGTCTATCCGGCGACCGAGATCGTCGAACCCGGCGTCATCAAGCACACCTACGGCAACAAGTTCGCGCTGGGCGAGCCGGACGGCAGCACGTCCGAGCGCTGCCAGCGCTTGAGCCGGGCGCTGGAGAGCGCCGGCATCAAGGCGCCGATCCTGCCGCACATCCGCAACGAGATCTGGCTGAAGCTCTGGGGCAACCTCTGCTTCAACCCGATCAGCGCGCTCACGCGCGAGACCCTCGACGTGGTGGCGACCGACCCCGGCACCCGCACCTTGGCACGCGAAATGATGATGGAGGCGCAGCGCATCGCCGTGCGCCTGGGGGTCCACTTCCGGGTCGATGTCGAGCGGCGCATCAACGGCGCGGCCAAGGTCGGCGCGCACCGCACCTCGATGCTCCAGGACGTGGAGCGCGGCCGCCAGCTGGAGATCGACGCGCTCCTGACCGTGGTTCAGGAGATGGGCCGCATGGTCGACGTGGAGACGCCGCACATCGACTCCGTGCTCGCCCTGGTGCAGCAGCTCGGGCGCCAACTGGGCCTGTATCCGACCTTCCCGGAGCACGAGCCGGCGGACGAGGACGCCGAGATCGCGGTGGACTGACGGCGGCCGGGTCGGCGCGGCCTGTCGTGCCCGCGGGTCACCCCGAGGATCGGTGCGCTGCAGGCAAGCAAGCAGTGGTTGAAATGTGCGCATGCATCAGCAGATAATTTGCTGTAATCTGGCACCGCAAGTATCGGCAGCATCGGCGAAGGGACGCCATGACGAGGGTGCCACACATCCTGATCGTCGACGACGACCCGAATATCCGCTCCCTGTTGGAGCGGTTTCTGAGCGACGAGGGATTCTCGGTCGACACGGCCGCCAGCGGCGCGCTGATGCGCCGGCTGATGGCCGATAAGGCCGTCGATCTCGTGATCCTGGACGTGATTTTTCCGGGCGAAGACGGGTTCGAAATCGCCCGGTCGCTGAGGCGGGAGTCCGACGTCGGCATTATCATGTTGACCACCAAGATCGAAACCTCCGATCAGGTGGTGGGATTGGAGACCGGGGCCGACGATTACGTGCCGAAACCCTTCGATCTGCGCGTCTTGCTGGCCCGGGTGCGCAGCGTGCTGCGCCGCCGCCGGGCCGAGCGGCGCGCGCCCAAGGCCGAGACGAGGAAGACCGCGAAATTCGCCGGGTGGCGGCTCGATTTCGGGGCCCGGGAGTTGACCTCGCCGCGGCGCGAACGCGTGCGTCTGACGAATGCCGAGTATAAGCTGCTTGCCGTTCTGGTTGGCCGGGCCGGGGAGGTCCTCGATCGCGACGAGTTGTTGAGCGCTGTAGCCGATCGGCGCTGGACCCCATACGATCGCAGCATCGACGTGCTGGTCGCCCAACTCCGTCAGAAGATCGAGGCCGATCCGAAATCCCCGCGCATGATCAAAACGGTGCGTAGCGCGGGCTATACCTTCGTTGTCGAGGTGGAGCCCTAATGAGCGGCGCGCCTCTGCGCGTGGTGCGCCGGTGGCCGGCCACGAGACAGCTGTTCAGTGCGAGATTGCAGGTCGTGGAGTGAATCTCGCGGAACCGGCTGTTTCGAGTGCTGCCGCGAAGCGGTTTCCGCCGTTCCGGCCACGTCTGCCCTGGCTGGGCGGCGACCTGCAGACGCTGCGCAACTATCTGCGCGCCCGGCCGCCGGAGCTGGCGGGTTGGCCGGGGCGGCGGCTCGAGCTGGCACTGGCCGACGGCAGCGGCGACCGCTTGGCCGCCATGCTCCATCGCCCCGAAGCGCCGGACGGCCGGCCACTCTCCGTGTTGATCCACGGGCTCACCGGCTGCGAGGACTCGAGCTATATCCGTGCCTCGGCCCGTCATCTGCTGGGGCTCGGATATCCGGTGCTGCGGCTCAGCCTGCGTGGCGCCGGTCCTTCCGGCCCGCTCTGCCGGTTCCGCTACCACGCCGGGCGAAGCGAGGACTTGCGCGACGTCCTCGCCGCCCTCGCGCGGCTGGCGCCCGACCTCTTTGCCGGCGGCCTGCTGCTGGTCGGCTATTCGCTGGGCGCGAACATGCTGCTCAAGTTTCTGGCCGAGCACGGCGGCCGTTTTCCCGTGCTAGCCGCCGCCGCAGTCTCGGCGCCGATCGACCTCAAGGCCGCGCAGCTCCGGCTGATGGCGCCGCGCAACGCGCTCTACCACCGCTACCTGCTCGCCCGCATGAAGGCCGAGACCCTGGCCGGCGCGGCCTTGAGCGCGCCCGAGCGAAGGGCCGTTGCGCGGGCCCGCTCGGTCTACCAGTTCGACGACGGCTTCGTGGCGCCCGTCGGCGGTTTCGCCGATGCCGAGGACTACTACCGGCGCTGCAGCGCCCGGCGCTTCCTTGACGCCGTCGCGGTGCCGACGCTGGTCGTCCATGCCCGCGACGACCCCTGGATCCCGGCCGCCGCCTACGACGCGGTCGACTGGCGCGCCAACCCCAGGCTGACACCGCTGCTGCCGGCCGCCGGCGGCCACGTCGGCTTCCACGGCCGCGGTGCCCGCGCCGCCTGGCACGACCGCTGCATCACGAACTTCGCTGAGAGCATTCTGGCGTGATCTAACGCACCGGGTGTTCCGGGCCGCGGCCGCGGTAGGCGTCGATGAAGGCGGCGGCGAGCGGCGGGTCGAACTCGTCCAGGCGCAGCTGCTTGGTCCAGGCGGTCAGCATGAGGCTCTCGCCGAGTCCGGACATGGGGACCGCGAGCAGGCCGTCCCACTGGCCTGTGTAGAGGCCGGCCCAATCCTCCAGAGTCTCGACGACATCTTCGCTTGGCCGGTCGTAGTAGATCACGATGTTGCCGTGCTCGAGCGCATGCACCAAGAGGGTCGGGTGCGGCGCCGTCTCGTGGAAGCCGGCTGGTGCCCCGGTCTGCGCGTGCGGGCCGGAGGTCGGGAAGCTCTCCCCGTAGTTATAGCGCTCGCCCGCGTTAAGGTGCCGGCGGCCCTTGTTCTGCTTGGTCTCCACGGCGTCGAGCCGGTCGCGGCCCTGCGCCGCCAGGACCTCGAAGGCGCTTTCGACCTTCGAGGCGTTGACCCAGTAGACGCCGCCGGCCACCAGCGCGGCCAGCGCCACGACCGCGATCGCGGCGTTGAGCCACCGCGTACCGGGCGTGGCCTTGCCGCCCCAGCCGACCTTTCCGGCCTGGGACCCCGTTTTCTGCCGTTTCTTCGATTTGGGCATGGTCTTTCCCCGCTGCGTTTTCCCGTCCCTTGAGATAGCGGATTTCACCTGTCGGGGAAATGCCCTTTGCCGAGCAGTCCCTCGGGCCGCAGGGCCAGGACGACGGCGAGCAGCGCGAAGACTGCCAGGTCTTTGTAGGCGATCGTCAGGTAGGCCGACCAGAAGGTCTCGAGCAGGCCGATCAGGATGCCGCCCAGCATGGCGCCGGGGACCGAGCCGATGCCGCCGACCACGGCCGCGGTCAGCGCCTTGAAGCCGAGCAGCGCGCCCATGTGGAAACTCACCCCGCCGTAGTAGAGCGCGACGACGAAGCCGGCGACCGCGGCATAGGCGCCGCCCAGCGCGAAGGTCAACCCCGCGGTCCGGTCGACGTCGATTCCGCAGAGCGCCGCCATGCCGCCGTCCTGGGCGCAGGACCGCCAGGCGTGGCCGAACCTGCTGCGCGCGACCAGGCCCCAGTGGGCGGCGTAGAGTCCGGCGACCAGCACGACGACGATGATCTGCGCCGCGCTGATGGCGACCGGAAAGCCGGCGGCCTCGGCGATCGGGTAGCTCTCGCTGAACACCGGGTGCAGCCAGCGGTCGCCGGCGCCGCGGGTCAGGCGCACGGATTCCTGCAGGAAGATCGCCAGGCCGATGGTGGCGATCAGCGCCGCCTGCGAACCGCTGCCGCGCAAGGGGCGGAACACGACGCGCTGGATGGCCCAGCCGTGCACGGCCGTGGCGGCGACGGCCAGCAGCAGGGCGGCCAGGAGCGCCAGCGGCAGGGCCAAGCCGCCGGCCGCGGCGAAAAGCACGATCGCCAGCCAGGCGGTGAAGGCGGCGATCATCGACAGCTCGCCGAAGGCCAGGTTGATCCTGCCGATGATGGCGTAGACCAGGGTATAGGCGACGGCGAGCAGGCCGTAGACGCTGCATATGACGAGCGCATTGATGACGGTCTGCAGAAGATAGAGCGGGGAGCCGACGGCCGTGACCTCGTCGGGAACCGCCGCTTCGCGCGCGCCGGCCTGGGCCTCCACCGATCTCAGCCAGAACCGCCGCAGGATCTGCAGCTGTATCTCGCTCAGCGCCCCGGCCCGGTCGGTCACCACCGCCGTCAGCTTGCGCCGTTCGGCTTCCAGGCCGCCGCCGGCGAAGCGGCAGGAGACCCAATGGGTCTCCGGGCCTTCCGGCCTGCCATGAACGCGGTAGTGAACGATGACCGCGTTCTCGGCGGCGGAGTCGCGCTCCCCGCGCAGCACCTCGATCCTGCGTTCGGGCTCTTCGAGCGCCGGGATCACCCGCTCGCAGTCCCTTAGCTGTTCGATGTCGACCCGCTCGCAGGCAGCGAGCGCCAGCGCTGCCGGGATCAGCAGGACGAGGGTACGGCAGGCCGGCCGCGCCGGCCGCGAGGACATCGGCCGGCCAGGCCGTTTCACCCTGCCTTCAGGCGCTCGGCGGCCTCCGGCGCGGCATAGGTCAGGATGGCGTCGGCACCGGCCCGCTTGAAGGCCAGCAGGCTCTCCATCACCACCTTGTCGTTGTCGAGCCAGCCCTGCTGGGCCGCGGCCTTGAGCATCGCGTACTCGCCGCTGACGTTGTAGACCAGGGTCGGCACGCCGAAGGCGTCCTTGACCCGGCGCACCACGTCGAGATAGGGCAGGCCCGGCTTGACCATGACCATGTCGGCGCCCTCCTGGAGGTCCAGCGCCACCTCTCGCAGCGCCTCGTCGGTGTTGGCCGGGTCCATCTGGTAGGTCTTCTTGTCGCCGACCAGCGCGCCGCCCGAGCCCACCGCCTCGCGGAACGGCCCGTAGAAGGCCGAGGCGTACTTGGCCGAATAGGCGCAGATCTTGACGTCCTGGAAGCCGGCCTGGTCGAGGCCCTCGCGGATCGCGCCGATGCGCCCGTCCATCATGTCCGAGGGCGCCACCACGTCGCACCCGGCCTCGGCCTGGGCCAGGGACTGGCGGACCAGCATCTCGACCGTCTCGTCGTTGAGGATGCAACCGTCGGCGACCAGGCCGTCGTGGCCCAGGCTGTTGTAGGGATCGAGCGCCACGTCGCAGAACACGCCGAGATCGGGCAGGTTCTCCTTGAGCAGGCGGACCGCCCGGCACACCAGGTTCTCCGGGTTCGCGGCCTCGGCGCAGTCCGCGGTCTTGAGCGCATCGTCGGCGTAGTAGGGAAACAGCGCGAGCGCCGGGATGCCCGCCTCGGCGGCCTGTCCGGCCGCCTCGATCAGTGTGTCGAGGCCGTAGCGCACCACCCCGGGCATGGCCGCGACCGCGCTTTCGCCGGGGGCCTCCTGGACGAAGACCGGCCAGACCAGGTCGTCGGCGGCTAGGCGCGCCTCGGCCACCAGGCGCCGGCTCCAGGCGTCGGTCCGGTTGCGCCGCATGCGCACCTGCGGATAGGCGCCCAACGCCTCGGGCGCGCGCGCGGCCGGCCGCTCCGGCAGGCGCCGCAGGAAGAGGTTGTCCTTGGTCTTCGGTGTCGCCATGGCGTTTCGCTTTCGGCCCTTCGCCTGTCCTGGGCCTCCATACTAGGCCTGCAGGTGCGAGGCCAACAAGAGGGCACCATACACTGCGGCGACCCGGGGCGCGATGTCTCTCACTTCACCGTCGGGGCCCAGCCTGCGGTGCGTGACAGCAAGGCGACAAAGAGTGCCGTGAGCACCAAGGGCGCCATGGGAGAGGCCCTGAGGAAGTCAACCACCACCAGTATCGGCAGAGCCCACGCAGTGACGAGCAGCACGCGCTCGCCCGGCGCGAAACCTTTCTTCATTGCCTCTTGCAGGCCCCAAAGCGCTGCGACGCTGACCAGGGTCATGTCGTAGTTGAGCGCATAGGGGCTCGCCAGCAGGGCGCCGGCCAGGAGCACCGCGGTCTGGGCCCTTCTGCTCGCTGTCTCGCGGAAGGTCAGGAAGACGCCCGCGGCGACGGCGATCGAAAACAGCGCCTGAACAAGGTGGGAGACGCCGGGCTGGGCGCCTAGCCCGAGGGCGACCATGTGGGGCGTGACCGCGATGTTGAATTTCCATCCCTCGCTCTGATTGAGCACGTTCAGCTGATTCAGCGTGCCGAGCTCGAAATAGGCCTGCCAAGCGACTGGCCCGAAGACCACCACGCTGAGCGCGACCAGCGCCAAGAGGGTAGCGGCGGCGCTGAAGAAAGTCCGCCACAGGCCGCCTGCCAGCAAAGCGACGGGCACCAGGAGGCCAAGGTGCGGCTTGAAGGCGAGCAGGCCGAGCAGCACGCCGGCGAGAATCGGCCGCTTGTCGATCAACCTCATACCGCCGATCAGGAGTGCCGCGGTGAGGAAGCCGTTCTGGCCCATCACGAAGTTTACAAAGGTGGCCGGCGCCAGGACCAGGGCGGCGAAGGCAAACTTCGGCTGATCGCGTTCCACTACGGCCCAGAGAAACAGGCCGAAGCTCGCCAAAGACCATAGGACATACGCCGCGAGATAAGGAAGCCAGGCTACGAAAAGCGAATACAATAGGGTGTGCGGCGGATAGAGGTAGGGCCGGAGCGGCAGGTCGCCGACGAACTGCTGCTGGGCGCCATGGAACAGGGCGAGGTCGTAGATCTCCTGGATACGGCCGGACAGGGCCAGTTTCGACGCCGTCCACAAGACCACGAAGTCTCGGCCGATCAGCTGGCCGGACGCTTCGAACAGTCCGGATGCGGAGACGTAGTTCCGGTAAACGAAAGCGCCGTAGAACAGGACGAGGCCGAAGCCCAAGAGAGCGGCGAAATAGTAATCCGTGCGGTAGAGGGGCCGGAGGCGCAGGTTCTTGGTGAGAGCGAACCTGGTCACCACGGTCGCTCTCCCGTCTGGGATCCGGGGTCCGTCATCGCCCGTTCCGCTTTCCGTGCTCACGGCCGCGCGCGTTTCGAAGGCGCCGCTTCGCGAAACCCCCGAGCGGCCGTGCGGGGCCGGCACCCCAGGGATGCAGGACGCGGCGGTCCCGCCACCATGTTCCCGCCCGCGAATCTTCCGCCGTGAACGTTCCAGCCGAAAACAGTCTGAATCAGACGTTTTCCCTGTATGCCGTGTTCCGGTCACCGGTTGGCGGATCCAGGCATCCCAGCGGTCGGACAGTGTCCACACCGATGGATAGGTACCCGAAGGCGCGGCCGTCTGCTGCGGGAGGCGCAGAGGGAAGAGGATGCCTTTGGCGTTGGGTATGGCAATGGTTGAGCTTAGCGTGGATTTGTCTGCACGCACCAGTATAAATCAGATGGCAGATAGCAACAAGGGCCTGCGCATCCTCCTGGTGAAATCAATATTGGTTTTGCCAGCGTGGAGAACCGGCCGGGAACTGCCATGCGAGCGGCGACCGGCTGGCGGCGGGTCTGCTCGACGCTGGCGCCACGGCAGTCCACCAAGTCCTCATGGTTGAGATCGGCGCACCGCGCGTCGCGTCGGGACGGACAGCAGGATCGAACCGCGCTCCCGGGCAAACCGGTCTGCGGCGGTTTTCACGCACCCGGCAGCAACGGCACGGCTGGCTCCGACGGGTTCAGCCGACCTCGGCCAGGCTGGGGGCGCCTTCGCGGCCGATCTGCGAGATGTCGTAGGGGGTGTGCTGGTACATCTCGTTGATCCAGTTCCACAGCAGCAGGTGGGCGTAGGCGCGCCAGTAGTTGACCGGCGGGTTCTTCGGATCGTCGCCGGGGAAGTAGTTCTTCGGCAGCTGGATCTCGGCGCCCGCGTCGATATCGCGATCATACTCGTGCTTGAGCGTATCGGCGTCGTATTCCAGGTGGTTGAACATGTAGACCGCCCGGTGCGGGATATCCTCCATCAGGCAGAGGCCGGAGACCGGCGATTCGGCGAGGATGCGCAGGCCCGGCTTGTCCGGGATCTCCTCCCGGCGCACCTCGGTGTGGCGCGAGACCGGGATAGAGAACTCGTCGTTGAAGCCGATCAGCAGGCTCGACCTCAGCCCCGTCAAGCGGTGGCTGAAGATGCCGAACATCTTCTGCTCCAGCTCGTGCTTGGGCACGCCGTGGAAGTGGTGGAGCGCGGCCTGCGCGCCCCAGCAGATGTAGAAACCCCGGAAGACGTTCTCCTGCGCCCAGTCGAAGATGGCGGTCAGCTCCCGCCAGTAGTCGACCTTTTCGAAGGGCATGGTCTCGATCGGCGCGCCGGTGACGATCAGGCCGTCGAACTTCTCGTGACAGACCTCGTCCCAGGTCTTGTAGAAGTCGATCAGGTGCTTCTTGGGCGTGTTCCGGGGTCGGTAGGAGCCGGTCTGCAGCAGGGTCATCTCGACCTGCAGCGGCGTGCTGCCGATCAACCGGGCGATCTGGGCCTCGGTCCGGATCTTGTTCGGCATCAGGTTCAGGAGCGCGAGCCGGAGCGGGCGGATATCCTGACGGATCGCGTCGGACTCCTTGATGACCATGACGCCTTCCTCCTCGAGGATGCGTCGGGCGGGCAGATCGTTGGGGATCTTTATGGGCACGTTTGGACTTCCCCGTTTGTCATCGAACAAATATAGGGCGAAGGCACCGGATTACGCTCCGAAATTGGCGCGGGGCCGGAGGCGCCGTCGCGCCCCGGCCCCGCGGGCTTATTCCGCGGCCTGCGTTTCTGCGCGGTCCGCCTCGGCGAAGGTCAGGCTCACCGGGGTCCTGTTGCCCAGGATGTCGAGCACCGGGCAGAAGCGGTCCACCGTGGCCTTGAGGCGGTCGAGCTCGGCCTCGCTGGCCGGGCTGTCCAGGGTCACCTCCGCCCGGATCGCCTGGAAGCCCGGACGAACCGCCTCGTCGACCGAGAAGAAGCCGCGCAGGTCGAGATCGCCGTCGACCTTGACCGAGACCGAATCGAGCGGGATGCCCAGGCTGTCGGCGTAGAGCCTGTAGGTGATCTCCTGGCAGCTCGCCAGGGCCGCCAGCACCAGCTCGACCGGGTTGGGGCCCTGGTCGGTGCCGCCGAGCGCCTCGGGCTCGTCCACCGTCAGGCTGAACTGGCGGGTTTGCACCTCGCTGCGCAGCCCTTCGGCCTGGCGGCTTTCCGCGGTGAAGGTGGCAAGCGCCTGGCCGGGCTCGGCGCGCAGGGCCTCCTGGGTGCCGTCGAATACGGTCTTGTAGCTCTGGGTCATGGGTCTTTCTCCTTCTGTCCGTAGGTGTTCGTCAGGCGGCCTGCCGGGTCGCGCCGGCGGCCTCCAGCGCCTGGTCCAGATCGGCCAGGATGTCTTCGATGTGCTCGATGCCGACCGAGAGCCGCACGTAGCCCTCGGAAACCCCCGTGGCGAGCTGCTCGTCGGGCGACAGCTGCGAGTGGGTCGTGGTCGCCGGGTGGATCGCCAGCGAGCGGGCGTCGCCGATATTCGCGACGTGGTAGAACAGCTTCAGCGCATCGATGAAGCGCCGCCCCGCCGCCTTGCCGCCCTTCAGCTCGAAGCCGACCAGGCCGCCGGCGTGGCGGCCCAAGTAGGTCTCGGCCCTTCGCTTCTGCTCGCCCTCGAAGAGGCTCGGGTGGATCACCTTGGTGACCGTCTCGTGGACAGCGAGGTAGCGGGCGACCGCCTCGGCGTTGCGGCAGTGCTCGCGGATCCGCAAGGGCAGGGTCTCGAGGCCCTGGATGAACAGGAAGGCGTTGAAGGGGCTCAAGGCATAGCCGAGGTCGCGCTGCAGGGTGACCCGGGCCTTCAGGATGTAGGCGATCGGCCCCAAGGGCTTGGCCGCCTCGGTCCAGACCGCGCCGTGATAGCTCGGGTCCGGCTGGGTCAGGAGCGGGAAGCGCTCGGCGTGGGCCTCCCAGTCGAAGTTGCCGCCGTCGACGATCAGCCCGCCGATCGATGTGCCGTGGCCGCCGATATACTTCGTGGTGGAATAGACGACGATGTTGGCGCCGTGGTCGAGCGGCCGGCAGATGATCGGCGCCGCCGTGTTGTCGACGATCAGCGGAATGCCCAGATCGCGGCCGATCCCGGCCACCTCGGCGATCGGGAAGACGGTCAGCTTCGGGTTCGGCAGGGTCTCGGCGTAGAAGGCGCGGGTGCGCGCATCAGCCGCCCGGCGGAAGTTCTCGGGATCGGCGGGATCGACGAAGCGGACCTCGATGCCGAAGGTGTCGAAGGTGTTCGCGAAGAGGTTCCAGGTGCCGCCATAGAGGTCGGTCGAGGAGACGATGTTGTCGCCGGCCCGGGCGATGTTCTGGATCGCGATCGCCGAGGCCGCCTGGCCGGAGCTGACCGCGAGCGCCGCCGCGCCGCCGTCGAGCGCCGTGATGCGCTCCTCGAGCACGGCGGTGGTCGGGTTCATGATCCGCGTGTAGATGTTGCCGAGCTCCTTGAGTGCGAAGAGGTTGGCCGCGTGCTCGCTGTGCTCGAACTGATAGGACGTGGTCTGATAGATCGGCACGGCGACCGAGCCGGTGCCGTCGTCCTTGCGGTAGCCGGCGTGCAGCACGAGGGTTTCGGGGTTCTGGGTGTTCACGGGCATGTCGGATCCTCCGTCTGGTCGGTTAGTCGGGATTTGGGGCGGGCCGCGGAAAGCGGCGCGGCGGGCAGCCAGCGGTCGAGCGCGGCGCGCCAGAGCGCACCGTCGGACCAGTCGGGGAGGGGGTTTGAAGGAACGGTCACCATGTGGACTCTCCCGGCACCAGTTGCTTACAACCGCGGGGCCCACAAGAGTGGCGCTTTAGCTTTTGGTGACCCGGTGCAAGCTGCCCCAATCAAATCCCGGGGGTCCGTTTTCCGGCCGGACCGCGCCGAACAAAAAAACCGCCGCGGCTCTTGCCGGGCGGTCGAACCGCTCGCTTTAGCCGCATTTCTAGAGCGCCCGCAAGCTAAGCTTCAAATCGGCGCTTGGGCCTAGGCAACACCAAAGGGGGCCCGTCTGTCAAGCGCCGATTTCGACCCGCGGTCAACGTCGGGTGCGGGATTCCGTGCGAAAAGAGCCACGCGAACCGAAAAAAAGATGCAAAAATCGAGCGTTTATAGTATAATAATCATAGTAATCTTAAGGGCTTTCGCCGATGTACGGCGAGGTTATGCCTGGGATCTACTACAAGGGGGTATGGGCTCGAAGATCAGGTAGAGGGGCTAGGAAATGGAAACCGGTTTGATTCTGGCTGGGGGGCTGGTAATCGTGATCGGGCTTGTTGCGGCGGGCGCCTTCGGGGGAACCGGCGTCCGCAGGGGCGAGGCCCGGCAGGATACGAATGTCGCGCGCGGATCCGCAGGGGTCGGCAAGCCGGCATCGGGATTTTCGGATGCCGTGGGCTCCGCCGAGCGGCTGAGGTCGGCCGCCCGGGCGGCCTACGAGATGGGCTGGGACAAGGCCGAGTTGGGGGGCAAGGCGCTCGGGAAGTGCCACGAGACGGCGCTGGTTAACGTGCTCTACGAGCGCTGGCGGGTCGAGCCCAGCGCGCCGCCCGCCAACGAGGTCACGTTTCAGGCTTTCGTGCTGGAATCGCTGCCGTTCAACGTGCTGCCGATCCGCCAGGGGCGGACCGCCATGGTCGAGTACATGGTCTGGCGCGAGTTTCCCGAGGACGCCGATACCGCGGTGATCGGACCCGCCGTCCAGCAGGCCGTGGGCCGCCTGCAGACGGACAGCGGCCCCGACGTGGCGGCGCGCCTCAAATCGACCCCCATGCCCTGGACCGAGTTCATCGCTTAGCGCCAACCAAAGGGGGGTCGCACTGGCCCTCCTTCGGCGCCCCCCACGAGATGCGCAAAAAGCCGTGGCTAGCCGCCAATCCTAGACCGGCCGGCATTGACAGTCTTAGGCCTAAAGAGTATTTACGTTGACGTAAACGTAAACTTTGCCGGATACGCTCGGCCGGCCGCGAGGGTGCGGTTTGGCCGCCCGGCGCCCAATTCGCTGTTGCATTGCGCCCCGGGGCTGGGACAATGAAGCGGGTCCCGCGGGTGCGAGGAGAAGACCGTGCCGGACGAAGGAATCCGTAAGCCGATACCGGCCAGGAAGAAATCCTACAAGGCGAAGCACAAGGTCCGCTTCGTTACGGCCACCAGCCTGTTCGACGGCCACGACGCCTCGATCAACATCTTCCGCCGCATCCTGCAGGGCTCGGGCGCCGAGGTCATCCACCTGGGCCACAACCGCTCGGTCGAGGAGATCGTCACCGCGGCGCTCCAGGAGGACGTGCAGGGCATCGCCGTCAGCTCCTACCAGGGCGGCCACGTCGAGTTCTTCAAGTACATGATCGACCTGCTGCGCGAGCGCGGCGGCGCCCACGTCAAGGTCTTCGGCGGCGGCGGCGGGGTCATCGTGCGCGAGGAGATCCAGGAACTGCACGACTACGGCGTGGCCCGGATCTACGCGCCCGAGGACGGCCAGCAGATGGGCCTGCAGGGCATGATCGACGACATGCTGGCGCAGGCCGATTTCGACCTGAACGCGGAGCCGCCGGCCTCGCTCGACGGGCTGGCCGGCGACGGGCGGGTCCTGGCGCGGGTCGTCACGGCCCTGGAAAGCGGCGTTCTGGATCCCGGCCTGACGGCGGAGCTGAAGAAGGTGGCGGAGAAAGCGGCCGCGGTTCCTGTGCTCGGCATCACCGGCACCGGCGGCGCCGGCAAGTCCTCGGTAACCGACGAGCTGGTGCGCCGTTTCCGCCTGGACGACCCCGAGCGGCGCATCGCGCTGATCGCCATCGACCCCTCGAAGCGCAAGAGCGGCGGCGCGCTCCTGGGCGACCGCATCCGCATGAACGCGATCGACGGCCCGCAGGTCTACATGCGCTCGCTCGCCACACGCGGCTCCGACAGCGAGACCCCGGCCTGCCTGCCCGACATCGTCGTGGCCTGCAAGGCGGCCGGCTTCGGCCTGGTCATCGTCGAGACTCCCGGGATCGGCCAGGGCGACGCCGGGATCGTGCCCCACGTCGATTGCTCGCTCTACGTCATGACGCCGGAGTTCGGTGCCGCCAGCCAGCTCGAGAAGATCGACATGCTGGACTTCGCCGACCTCGTCGCGATCAACAAGTTCGACCGGCGGGGCGCCCGGGACGCGCTGCGCGACGTGCGCAAGCAGGTCCAGCGCGGCCGCGAGGCCTTTTCGCAGTCGCCCGAGGACATGCCGGTCTACGGCACGATCGCCGCGCACTTCAACGACGACGGGGTGACCGCGCTCTACCACGGCCTTCTGAGCGCCCTGAACGCGCGCGGCCTGGGTACCTGGTCGAGCGCCCTGCCGCCGGTCGAGGGCGTCGCGTCCTCGGCGCGCACGGCCATGGTGCCGGCCGGCCGGGAGCGCTATCTGGCCGAGGTCGCCGAGACGGTGCGCGCCTACCACGGTTTCGTGCGCGAACAGGCGGCGGTCGCCCGCGAGCGCCAGCAGCTCGGCGAGGCTAGGCGCATGCTCGCGGAGGCCGGTCAGGACGGCGCGGCGCTGGACCCCCTGGTCGCCGCGCGCGAGGAGGCGCTGGATCCGCGCTGCCGTAAGCTCTTGGACATCTGGCCCAAGGTGAAGGAGAGCTATTCCGGCGAGGAGTACGTGGTCAGGATCCGCGACCGGGAGGTGCGCACCAAGCTCACGGCGACGTCGCTCTCCGGCACGAAGATCCCCAAGGTCGCGCTGCCCAGGTTCGAGGACCACGGCGACATCCTGACCTGGCTGCTCGAGGAGAACCTGCCCGGCAGCTTCCCCTATACCGGCGGCATCTTCGCCTTCAAGCGCGAGAGCGAGGACCCGACGCGCATGTTCGCCGGCGAGGGCGACGCGTTCCGCACCAACGAGCGCTTCAAGTACCTGTCGCGCGACAGCGAGGCCAAGCGCCTCTCGACCGCCTTCGACTCGGTGACGCTCTACGGCTTCGACCCGGACGAGCGGCCGGACATCTACGGCAAGGTCGGCACATCCGGCGTCTCGATCGCCACGCTCGACGACATGAAGGCGCTTTACGACGGCTTCGACCTGTGCCACCCGATGACCTCTGTCTCGATGACCATCAACGGCCCGGCGCCGACCATCCTGGCGATGTACTTCAACACCGCGATCGACCAGCAGCTCGCGCGTTTCGAGGCCGAGAACGGCCGCCCGCCGACCGACGAGGAGATCGACAAGATCGGCGCCTGGGCGCTCGAGACCGCGCGCGGCACGGTCCAGGCCGACATCCTCAAGGAAGACCAGGGCCAGAACACCTGCATCTTCTCGATCGAGTTCGCGCTCAGGATGATGGCGGATATCCAGGAGTACTTCGTCCACCACCGCGTCCGAAACTTCTACTCGGTCTCGATCTCCGGCTACCACATCGCCGAGGCCGGGGCGAACCCGATCTCGCAGCTCGCCTTCACCCTGGCCAACGGCTTCACCTACGTCGAGGCCTACCTGGCGCGCGGCATGGAGATCGACGACTTCGCGGCCAACCTGTCGTTCTTCTTCTCCAACGGCATGGACCCGGAGTATTCCGTGATCGGGCGCGTGGCGCGGCGCATCTGGGCGACGGCCCTGCGCGACAAGTACGGCGCCAACGAGCGCAGCCAGAAGCTCAAGTACCACATCCAGACCTCGGGCCGCTCGCTGCACGCCCAGGAGATGGACTTCAACGACATCCGCACGACCTTGCAGGCCCTGATCGCCGTCTACGACAACTGCAATAGCCTGCATACCAACGCCCACGACGAGGCCTACACCACGCCGACCGCCGAGTCGGTTCGGCGCGCCATGGCGATCCAGATGATCATCAACAAGGAGTGGGGCCTGGCCGGGAACGAGAACCCGGGCCAGGGCGCCTTCATCATCGAGGAGCTGACCGACCTGGTCGAGGAGGCCGTGCTCCAGGAGTTCGAGCGCATCTCCGAGCGCGGCGGCGTGTTGGGCGCCATGGAGACCGGCTACCAGCGCGGCAAGATCCAGGACGAGTCCCTGCATTACGAGAGCCTCAAGCACGACGGCGCGCTGCCGATCGTCGGCGTCAACACCTTCCTCGACCCCGAGGCCGCCAAGGACCCGGGGCCGATCGAGCTGAGGCGCTCGACGGAGGAGGAAAAGCAAGGCCAGATCACCCGCCTGCGCGACTTCCAGGCGGGCCACGCCGCGGAGGCGCCGGTCCTGCTCGCGCGCCTTAAAGAGGCGGCGACAAGCGGCGGCAACGTCTTCGCCGTGCTGATGGAGGCGGTGCGCTGCTGCTCGCTCGGCCAGATCACCGACGCGCTCTTCGAGGTCGGCGGCCAATACCGCCGCAACATGTAAGCGGCGCGCTAGGGTCGGCGCAGCGTCTCGGAGGGATGTTCGCCGAAGCGCTGCCGGTAGGCCGCCGAGAAGCGGCTGAGATGCGCGAAGCCGTTATCCAGGGCGATCTCGGTCACGGAGGCGGCATCCGGATCGGCCGCCAGCAGCTGCGCCTGCGTCCGCTCGAGCCGGCTCTCGCGGACCAGGGCCATCACGCTCGCGCCGTGCTGCCTCTGGAAAGCCCTTTGCAGCGTTTTGGCATTGACGCCCGCCGCGGCGGCGATCCGGCCGAGGGACAGGGGCTCGTCCAGGTGCGCCATGATGAAATCGACGGCGCGGCGCAGATAGGCCGGCGGCACCGTCCCTGCGGTGTCCTGTTGCCGGGCGTCGGCCGCGAGCAGCAACGCGCCGAGCAGCGACTTCTCCAACTCCTCGACCACGAGGTCCGAGGCGAGGAGCGGGCTGCGACGTTCAATCTCCGACCAGAGGAAGGTCAGATAGCGCTGGAAGGCCCGTCCGGCCGGATGGTCCAGCCGCAGACGGTTCGGCAGGCGACGGGGCTGGCCGCCCGTGCCGCCGTCCATCGCGGCCGCATAGTCGTCGAGCGTGGGCCGGAACACGTTCATGACCAAGCAGTGCCCGTTCCGGGGAAAGCCCAGGTCGAAAGGATCCTCCGGGTTTACGACGTAGGCTGAGTCACGTGCGAAGGTCTCGGCGTACCCGTGGCGGCCGAGGCTCGACCAGAGTGGGCGGGACAGGGATATGTTGACGGAGAAATAGCCAAGCTTGTCGAGGGAAGCCACCCGGGCTTCGGTCATCGCGATCCTGAACAGGGCGACATCGCCAAGCCGCACGGCGTTCAATCGTGCCTGGTACGCCCCCCATCGGGTCGGGCGAACCGCGAAATCCCTCGCGACGCTCGACATGCGCTCGGGCATCTCCTCGGGATCGTCGAACGTGATATCCAGGCGATCCATGTGCGGCCTCAGCACTGCTTCCAAATGGTTCTTTACCCTCCGATTGCAGGTCGGCTCTGATCCCCTACTGCAACCGCGCCCTGAAAGTGTGCACCAACAAGGCCCGAATATGGATAGTGCCGCTGCGAACCGGATAGCGCGTACTCCAACCTGCACAATAGAGTCAGTCCAAGGTCCAGAAGAACTGGACCCTTTAGCGGGGAAGGAGGCCAGTCCGATGAGGAAGATCCTGTTCGTACTCGCCGGCGCGCCGCTGCTGGCGGTGGGGGCGACGGCCATGCCGGGTTCGATGGCGGTCGCCGATCCGGCGGAAGACGCGATAGACGCCGGCCCGGCGCGGGTCGAGGCGACCGTCGGCGCCGAGGCGCCGCCCGATCCCGCTGGGCTGAAGTTCGACAGGGACTGGGAGAAGAAGCTCGACTCCTTCGACAATCCGCAGGTCTCGCAGGCGACTCGGGCTCGGCGGCGATTGGATCATGGTCAACCGCCCGACCTTTCCTTTCATCATGAACGCGGACCTCACGGACATCAAGGCGATCCAAGCCGGCCTTGGACCCGGCGGTGGGCCCCTGCCGCCGGGGGATTCCATCCCCGGCAACCTTCCCTGCACCTCCAAGAGCGGCTTCGGCGACATCGTCCACTTTTCGTTGGTCGGTCAGTCGCTCCCGACAGAGAAATGGGGAGGCGGCGACCTCGTGTGGGGTCTTGGCCCGACCTTCCAGTTTCCGACCGCCAGCAAGGACGCACTTGGGTCGGAGAAGTGGTCCGCCGGTCCGGCCGGCGTCACCGCCTTCATTGGCCGCGATTTCATCCTCGGCGGTTTGAGCCAGAACTGGTTTTCCTATGCGAGTGCGGACAGCGACCGCGACGACGTCAAGTTCAGCTGGCTCAACCTGTTCTACTTCTTGAACTTCGAGGATGGCTGGCAGGTCGGCGGCACGCCGGTCATCACGGCGGACTGGCAGGCCGACAGCGACAACCGCTGGTCCGTGCCGATCGGGCTGGGCGTCTACAAGACCCACTTCTTCGGCAAGATGCCGAACAAGCTGGGGATCGAAACACAATACTACCCCATCAGTCCGGACATCCTCGGCGAACAGTTCAATATCCGCTTTGTCATAGCGCCGATCATCCCGGCGCTGTTCTAAAGCGGGAAAGTCGCGGACAAGTTTGCAGAATTCCCATGTCGGGTATATTGGCCAGCCAGATCGGGCTGTCAGGGAGGAAACGACAGGTGACTCAGAAGTCCAGACAATCAGCATTGCGTCTTCCGCTTGCCGCATTGGCGGCGGTTCTCATGAGTGCGCCCGGCGCTGCGCCGGCGTTTCAGCCCGATGCGCCCTTCCTGGCGCAGCAGCAGAAGAACAAGGACACGTGGGCCGGGCAAGACAAACAGATCGACGCCAAGCTCGCCGCGCTCGAGAAGAAGTTCGGCAAGAAGCCCAACATCGTCTACATCCTGGCCGACGATGTCGGCTGGGGCGAGCTCGGCTGGCAGGGCGGTGGCAAGCACCGCGGCACACCGACGCCCGAGCTCGACAAGATGGCCTTCGAGGGCATGCGCTTCTGGGCGGCCTATGCCGAGCCGTCCTGCACGCCGTCGCGCATCGCGATCAACACCGGCCGCCATCCGGTGCGCACGGGACTTCTCAGCGTCCTGTGGCCGGGCCAGACCGAGGGCCTGTCGCCGGAGGAGGTGACCGTGGCCGAGGTGCTGTCCGAGGCGGGCTACCACACCGCCATGTGGGGCAAGTGGCATCTCGGCGAGCTGCCGGAGCAGGCACCCGAGAACCAGGGCTACGACTACGCCTACTATGGCCTGTTCAACGGCGCGCCAGACATGTGGCCGGACAGTGCCGCTCTGTTCGATCAGCCGACCTCGCTGAAGGGCCCGTTCTACGATTTTCCGGGCGTCGAAAAGTACAAGGAGATGACCGGCATCGACCTCAGCGTCGCCGGCTACGTCGGCGAGAAGGGCAAGGGGCGCAAGCCGATCGAGGGATTGGCCGGCACGCTCGGCGGCAAGCGTCAGGCGGCCTTCGAAGAGGAGTCCGCACGTCAGATCATCGACTACGTCAAGGAAAAGGGCAAATCCGACAAGCCCTTTTTCATCTACTGGGCGACCTATACCCAGCAGATTACGGGTGTCGACGCCTTCAAGGACGCGCCGCACGTCGATCGCGCCAATGCCCAGGCCTCGATGATGATGCAGCACAACGCGCACATTCGGCGTCTCCTCGACACTCTCCAAGAGGAGGGCATTGCGGAGAACACCCTGGTGGTCTGGTGGAGCGACAACGGGCCGATGTACGCCTTCTGGCCGACGGCCGGCTACTCCTGGCTGAACGGCGCCAAGGGCGACGTGCTCGAGGGCGGCGTGCGCGTACCGGCCATGGCCTGGTGGCCCGGCATGATCGAGCCAAACCAGGATCCCACCGACATGGTTCACCTAGTCGATCTCTACACCACCGCGGCGCGCCTCGGCGGGGCCATGAAGAACATCCCCGGCGACCGCGTGACCGACGGCATCGACCAGACCGCCCTGCTGCTCATGGGCGAGGGCAACTCGCGGCGTAACTACATGTTCCATTACAGCGGCGGGCAGATCGGCGCAGTCCGCTACGAGGACTTCAAAATCCACATCAAGCCGGGCGGCCACGGCGGCCTGCCCAACATGGACTTCTACAATGTCAGGCGCGACCCGGGCGAGAAGCGCGGCGAGTTCTACCCCGGCCTCTTCGCCGTGACGCCGCTGCAGAACCATCTGCGGGCGCACATGATGATGATCGGCAAGTTCCCGCACCGCGTCTCCGGGACCATGCCCAAGGGCGCCGAGATCACGCCGCACGACTGACCGACCGAAAGCCAAGGGTTCGGCGCGATGGTGTAGGCTGGAGGGGCACGCAGCGGCGAGCGGTTGGAAAGATCAGGCGCGGGGAAACGCAGGCATGTTGAGCCGACATCTTTGCGCCGTGGTGGCCGGCTCGTTGCTCTGCATCGTCGCGTGGTCCCCGCCCGGCGCAGGCGACGACGCCCCCAGCGGCCGAGCGCCCAGCTATGTGACCAGGGCCGTCTGCGCTGAATGCCACGCCGCGCAGGTCCGGGCCTGGACCGGCTCGCACCACGACCTGGCGATGCAGGAGGCCACGGCGGCGACGGTCCTCGGCAACTTCGACGACGCCGAGATCAGCCACTTCGGGGTGACCTCGACGTTCTTTCGGCGCGACGGCGGGTTCTACGTCCGCACCGACGGGCCGGACGGCGAATTGCGCGACTACCGCATTGCCTACACCTTCGGCGCCACGCCGCTGCAGCAGTATCTGATCGCATTTCCCGGCGGCCGCTACCAGGCGCTGGGCCTGGCCTGGGACGCGCGGCCGGCGGCCGAGGGCGGCCAGCGCTGGTTCCACCTCTATCCGAACGAGGAGATTCCGCACGGCGACGAGCTGCACTGGACCGCCCGGCTGCAGAACTGGAACGGCCAATGCGCCGAGTGCCATTCGACCCGCCTGCGCAAGGGCTACGATCC
>CAMYKD010000020.1:0-2755 GCA_947258885.1 uncultured Kiloniellales bacterium
GGGCCGTGGACTGCAGCTGCGAGGAGGCGGTGCCGACGGTGTCCACGACACCCATCACGCTGGCCTCGAAGCCGTCGGCGAGCTGGCGCACCGCCTGCCGCTTGTCCTCTTCCGCCCGCTCTTCGGCGGCGCGCTGCTCCTGCTCTGCCTTGCGCTCGGCCTCCAGGCGCTCGGTCTCGCGCCGGGTCTTGTCTTCGGCCGCCGCGCGCCGCTCCTCGTCGTGTTTCGCCCTCTCCTCGGCGGCGCGCTGCTCGGCCTCCTGCTGCTCCACCTGAAGCCGTTCGCGCTCGATTGCGTTCTCCTTGAATACCTGCACGGCGCGCGCCATCTCGCCGATCTCGTCGCGCTGGCCGGCCATGAGGACCTCGACTGCCGTGTCGCCCTCGGCGAGAAGTCCCATAACATTCGTCAGGCCCTTGATCGGATGTATGACGCCGCGGGAGACGATCCAGGCGCTTGCCCCGCCGACCGACACCAGCAGCGTCAGCACGACGACAACAACGATATGATGCAGTGTGTCGGCGCTCGCATTCATGTTGTTCGCGCTTGCCTGGGCCTTCTTCCGGGAGTCGTCGGAAATCTCGGACAGCAGGCCCTCGACCGTTTTTCCGGTGGCGGCCACCGGCCCCTGTAGGATTCCGATGGCCTGGTCCTGCGCGAAAGCGGCGGTCGCCTCGTAGACGCTCGCGGATTCCGTCTTGAACGTCTTCAGCGCCTCGAGAATCCGATTGGTGCGGTCTTGCGTCTCGGCGTCCGGCCTGCTCGCCGCGTAATCCGTCAGCTTCGCGGCCATCTCCTCGTTCAACGCTTCGAACCTGGTGCGATCCTGGGCCAGCACAGCAATATCCAGCTGGGCCGGCGCGGCCCCGACCAGTGCCATCTGTCGCTCGAAGCCCAAGGACAAATCCGCCGTCACGGCCAGATCGACGAAACTGCCTTCGTAGAGGTCCTTGCCGATGCTTTGCATTCGCTGCGCGCCGACCACGGCAACAAGGCCGACAGCGGCCATCGCAAGAAGCGCCGAGCCGATTATGGCCCAAAGCTTGGCAGCAAGTTTGAGAGTCATGATTGGAATCCTGCCTTTGGGCGCAAAGCGGTTGATTGACGTCGACGCCTGCCGGGCGGAGGTTGACCCGGCAGGCGTCGCGGCAAGAAACTACAAACGGGCGCCGATGGCGGCGACCTCGGCGATCAGCTTTGCCATTTCGGGTTCGGGAGCGCCTCTGGTGACCAGGGACAAGGGCTGCAGAACCTCCAGCCCTTGAAGCACGGCGACCGAGGAGTCGATGCTCGACGCATTGCCGAAGGTGATGGCGTTCGGCGCCTGGGCGACGACCTGTGTCTGCTGCGCCAGGGCCTTCATGACGCGACCGTTCTTCGAAAACGCACGACCTTGCATGAAGACGCTTTCGAGCACCGTACGCGTGCCGTGACCCTCGCGCTCGTTCACTACCAGGATCTTGCTGTCGGGGCCGCCCACCTCCTTCCAATTGGTGATCTCGCCGGCGAAGATATCCCTGACTTGCTCTTCCGACAGGGATTTGACCGGGTTGCTCGGGTGTACGACGAAGAAGATCTTCACACTGCCGACCCGATGGGCCTGAAGTCCCGTCGCATCCAAAGAGCCCGGCGCCTTGCGGTTGGTCAGCTCGACCGCGACCTCGAGCGGCGCCGAAATCATTGCCATGTCCGCCTTGCCCGTCGCCAGGTCCTTGAGGCCGTTGCCCGACCCGTTGGTGATGACCGCCAAGCTCAGCCCGGTTCTGCCCTCCAATGCGCCCTTGTTCGGCCAGACAATTTTCTTCGCGACGGTCGAAGAGCCATGTATACGGAAGTCGCCTGCGGCGAGGCTTGTGCCGGCCCCGGCGCCGAGGGCCACGGCCCCGATCCAGGCGGCTGCCACGGCTGTGGATAGATGTTTCATCAATCTCGTCCCTCTTTCAGGTTGAAACCGGATCCCGTTCCAAGGCCGTGCGGACGGCGCATCGCGCCTCGGCACGGCCCGTCGTGCCGCGGCGTCCGGCTGCGATGGTGGGCGGTGACACCGGCGGCAAGATCGGATAATGCGACTAGATTATTGCAAATACATTAAGCTTTTTGTGTATATCTTGGCGAGCTTCGCAAGAGCGGCCGAGCGCCTCGCACGTCCTCCGGCGCTGCCGCGAACGGAAATGCTGCCGGGCCGGGCCGCTCAGAGTTCCAGCTGCCGGTAGACGGATTTCGCCAGGGCGATCAGCTCGGCACGCTCCAGCGCGCCGACCAGGGCGTAACCGAGCGGTCCCTCGAGCCAGTAGACGGCGGCCAGGCCCGTGCCCTCGGCCGCGGGCGGCACGGCCGTCCGCCCGCCGGAGCGCTCCGGCCCTTGGTTTGCGATTCCTGGCCCGGCCGTTAAGCGGCACGCACCTCGGCCAGGAACTTGTCGACCTCGCGGCGCAGGGCCTCGGACTGCTTGGCGAGATCGGCGGCGGCGTCCAGCACCTGGCTCGCCGCCGAGCCCGTCTCGCCGGCCGCCCGAGTAACCTCGCCGATGTTGCTGTTGACCTCGTGAGTGCCCTCCGCCGCGCGCTGCACGTTGCGGGCGATCTCCTCGGTGGCCACGCCCTGCTCCTCCACCGCCGTGGCGATGCCGCTGGCGATCTCGTTGACCTCGCCGATCGTCTTGCCGATGCCCTCGATCGCCTTGACCACGTCGCCGGTGACGCCCTGCATGCCGGCGATCTGTTGGCCGATCTCGTCGGTCGCCTTGGCGGTCTGG
>CAMYKD010000020.1:2767-5912 GCA_947258885.1 uncultured Kiloniellales bacterium
TCGGAGGCGACCACGGCGAAGCCCTTGCCGGCCTCGCCGGCGCGCGCCGCCTCGATCGTGGCGTTCAGCGCCAGCAGGTTGGTCTGCTCGGCGATGTCGCTGATCAGGCCGACCACGTCGCCGATCTTCTGCGCCGCCTCGGCCAGGCCCTGGACGCTGCCATTGGTGCGCTCCGCCTCCTCCACGGCGCGCCGGGTGATGTCGGAGGACTGAGCCACCCGGTGGCCGATCTCCGAGATCGAACCGCTCAGCTGATCGGCCGCCGAGGACGCGGTCTGCACGCTGCCCGAGGCCTCCTCCGAAGCGCTCGCCACGGCGGTTGCCTGCCGGGCGGTCTCCTCGGCGAGGATCGACATGGACTGGGCCGTGGCTCGCATCTGGGACGAGGCCGTGGTGACGGTCCCCAGGGCAACCGACACGGTCTTGTCGAAGGCGGCGCTGAGCTCCGCGGTGCGCTCGGCCCGCGCCTCGGCCTCGGCGGCCGCTTTCTCGTGCTCAGCCGCCTGCTCCGCGGCCAGCTTGCGTTCGGCTTCCTCGGTCTCGCGCCGGCGGTCCTTGTCCTCGCGCTCGCGCTGCTGGCGGGTCCGCTCCGCCTCGCGCTCGGCACGCTCTTCGGCGGCCCGTTTGGCCTCGGCCTCGAGCCGTTCGCGTTCGATCGCGTTTTCCTTGAATACCTGGACGGCGCGCGCCATCTCGCCGATCTCGTCCGAGCGATTGCGTGCCGGCACGTCGATCGAGGTATCGCCGGCGGCCAGCTGACGCATCACCCGCGTGCTCGCCCCGACCGGTCGGATGATGCGCTCGAGAAGCAAGAGGATGCCCAAGCCGAGCACCACCAGGATCGCGAGCGAGACGCCGAGGTTCATGTAGCCGACCTGTTCGGCCGGCGCGGTGATTTCGTCGCGGCTGGCGTCCACGACCACGGTCCAGCCGAACTCCTCTACCGTCGTGACCGCGGCCATCCGCTCCAGGCCCTCTTCGGCATAGGCGGTGAGCCACGAGTCGTCCCGAGCGGCACGCTCGTCCGAGACCAGCGATCCGAGCTCGAGGCGCAGGACCTTCGAAGGCGCGGGATGAAGCACAGCGCGGCCCTGCCGGTTGAACATGAGAACCCGGCCGGTCTTTCCGACATCGATCGGAGCGACGAATCGTTGCTCGAAATATTCCAGAGAGATGACGCCGTAGAACATGCCTTCGGCGCTGCCGTCCTTCAGGACCGGGACGGCGATGGTGACCACCGGAAGGCCCGACGAGTCGCTTGCGCGAACGTCGGAGAAGTGACTCTTCCCGGCCAAAGCGGCCTGAAAGAAGTCGGCGCCCGACACGTTGAGCCCCAGGTGGTCTTCATCGGAGGCCGCGACGACCTCGCCCTCGCGGTCCACCAGGCCGATGACCTCGAAAAAGCCATAGCTTTCCTTCGTCCGTGCCAGTCTCTCGCTGGCGCTGCGTCGGGCCGCCTTTCCGACGAAGGATGACTTCAAGGCCTTTTGGTAGATCGACTGAGCGGCCCAACCCGTCACGTCCATGCGCCGGTCGGCGAACCAGCCGGCTCCGGCGGTGGCCACTCCATCTGCGGCTTGGAGCAATCGCCCAGCAACAGATTCCTCCACCGCAGCCTCGGTGTTCCGATAGCTGATGAAGGACAGGGTGGCCAACCCCAGAACCAGGACGAGAGTACAAGGCAGGACGAACTGCTGTCGCAGCGTCATTGCGTTACCTCCTCGAACCGGCTAGCGCGTCCTCAGGTTTCGCGGAACCAGCCCGCTCCCCTCCCGGCGACCCACGGAATCGTATGCTATGGGTGGCCGGGAGGGGAGCGGGTCGGCGCCGAGTCCAAGCAAACCGAAAGGGCTCTAGCCGTCTTGCCTTTACTCGATGATCTCGTCAGCGGACTCGATGAGATCGGCCGGGATGGTGGCGCCAACGTTCTGGGCGATCCTGGCGTTGATCACCAGTCGTCCCTCGCGGTTCCGCGTGATCGGAATGTTCGCAGGCGGGGTTCCGTCGAGAATCCTGAGCGCGGTCCGGGCGGCCCATTCGCCTTGCTCGCTGGGCAGCTTGGTGTAGGCGATGAGGCTGACCTTCGTCATGTCCGGGTGAACCGCGCCCGTGGGAATCCGGCTGTTCTGCTCGGCCAGCCGGATCGCTTCCTCCTCGTTCCAGTCGGCCATGCCCGCCTTGTTCCCGACCAGCACGATGTCGACCTTTCCCTGCAGCTCGAGGAACTTCTCCTTCCACTCGGCGAAGGTCTTGACGAAGTGGCTTTCGGCATAGGTGATATTGAAGGTCTTGCTGATCTGCCCGGCTTCCTTGCGTGAGGTAAACACGTCGGCCGAGATTTGGCCAACGCGCTTGCCGCGGGTCAGTTTGTGCAAGAGCTCGAACAGTTCGTCGACGGCGGAGACCTCGACCATGCCGGTGGTATTGCTGTACGGATATCCGTAAACCGTGGCATCCCAGTTTATGCCGCAGAACACGAAGGGCAGGGCGTTGTCCTTATAGAAGGGCTGAACCACGTACTTGGTAGCGTTGTCGTCCGCGGCGATGACCACGTCGGGCTTGAACTCCTCGATCACGCCCTTGACCTTCAGGGCCGCCGCCTGCTTGAACTCTTCCGTCTTGTTGCGCTTGGTGTCCATGCGTACGATGCGCAGCTCGGCGCCGCTCGGCTGGACCACCGAGCGGACCCCTTCCACGATACCGTCGCTCCACCCGTATCCCTCGTGGTAGGAGTCGATGAGTAGGACCTTCTTTCCCGAATAGCTCTTCGCCACGGCGGCATGTGGCGCGACGACAGCGAAAGCGATAAGGGTCGCAACACTCAGTCCGATTTTCCAATTCATGGCCTGTTGTTTCCGTTCGCGTGAGGTTGTTCCAGATGTCGGTCGGCTTTTGGCATCCTCTCCGAAAAGCCAGGCAAGACTGTTATACGCACAAAGTTATAAAAGTTTTAAACTAGGTAATTACCGCTATATCTAGCAAGAAACCTACTCGCTGGGAGCGACCGGCGTCGGCACACCGGACGTTTCAGAGCTCGAGCTGCCGGTAGACGGATTTCGCCAGGGCGATCAGCTCGGCACGCTCCAGCGCGCCGACCAGGGCATAGCCGAGCGGGCCCTCGAGCCAGTAGAAGGCGGCCAGGCCC
>CAMYKD010000020.1:5969-54687 GCA_947258885.1 uncultured Kiloniellales bacterium
ACCAGGCGGAACCCGTGGCCGCTCAGGTCCGGCGCCTCGAGCGGCACGCCGACCCGCTTGGAGAGCCAGGCGATCAGGTGCGCCTCCTCGGCGCGCACCTCGACCGGATGGCGCACCTCGACGCTGTAGACCCGGTGCGCGGCCGCGGCCTGTCGGACCAGAACGGCGCCGTCGCCGCGGGCCAGGCCGCTCGTCTCCGGCCCGCCGCGCAGCCCCCAGCCGGCGCCGAAGCCGACGGCCACGAGCGCGAGCGCGGCGGCGGCGCGGGCGAGCCAGGCAAGCGGCCGGCCGGGGCTTCGCCGGCGCGCCGCCACGAGCAGCCGCTCGGGAACGGCCTCGCTTCCGGGCTCGGCGAAGGCGGCGCGCAGCGCCTCGTTCTGCCGGCGATAGGCCGCCAGCCTGGCGGCCTCGTCCGGGTGTTCGGCGAGGTAGGCCTCGACCGCCGAGAGGCGCGCCGGGTCCAGCCAGCCGTCCACGTAGGCCTGAAGGTCCTGCTCGGAGATCTCTTGCGGTCCGGCGGTCATTTCACCCTCCGAAGCGACGCCTTTGGCTCGGGCGCGTCGCCGTTCATGGCCTGACGCAGGCGTTCGCGGGCGCGGCCCAGGCGCGACATGACGGTGCCCAGCGGCAGGTCCAGGACCGCCGCGACCTCCCGGTAGCGCAGCTGTTCGACGGCGACGAGCACCAGGACCTCGCGCTGGGTCTCGTCGAGCTGCTCGAGGGCGGCCAGCACCTCGTTCGCCGCCACGCTCTCGACCTGCCGGGCGGACGTCGACGGCTCGGGGGCCTGATCGAGCGACAGGCTGGCCGGCTGCCTGGAAAGGCTGCGCATCTGGTTGGCGTGGAGGTTGTGCATGATGGTGAACAGCCAGGCCCGCAGGTTCCCCGGCCGACGCCAAGTGCCGCGCTTGGCGATCGCGCGCTCGAGGCAGTCCTGAACCAGGTCGTCGGCCCGGTCCGGGTCGCGCAGGAGCGCCCGGGCATAGCGCCTGAGCGCGGGAATCTCGGCTTCCAGCCGGGACGCGAAGTCGGGCATTGCGGCGAGTCCCTGGCCTGCGGACCGGAAGGGCGGGACGGTGGCCCGGAACCGGGTGGGCCGCCGTCCCGCCGCCGTCCGGAGCCTAGTCGATGCCCAGAATCGCCTTCGCCTTGTGCAGCGTTTCGACCGACTGTTTGTGCTGGCCGCTCTTGTGCTGGTCCGCGCCGGTCTTGCGCAGGGTCTCGACCTCGTCCAGCTGTGCCGCCGAGAGCTGCGGGCCCGCGGCGAGCGCGGCGTCGATCTTTTTCATATCGAGCGGGCACCGGCCGGCCGAAGCGGCCGCGACCTGAAGCGCAAGGGCCACGGCGGCGAGGGAAATCGTGCGAACGAACATGCTTGGAGCCTCCCTAGTAGATGGATGTCAACGATGGTTGTCAGCGGCCGGCCCGCGTCAGCCGGCCGCCCGGAAAGATCAACACCATCCGGACCGGTCTTAATCCGGGCTTTTTTCCAAACGATACTCTCCCCGGGGTCCGGCGCCGCGCTCAGGCTCTCTTTCGCCGCCCGGCGCCGTGCCGCCAAAGGACCGGCGCGGGGGTTAGCGGGCGGCCGCGGGTGCGGCGGTCCGCCTCCGGCATGACGTCGTCGGCGGGCCACAGGCCGGTCTCGAGCGATTCGGCATAGGCCCCCGGCAGGCCGCGGTCGCGCATCGCCGCCGCGGCCTTCTCGTGGTCGTAGGCGAGCGCGTGGTGCGCGATCGCGATGCCGTCGTCCGCGGGGGCGAGCGTCGAGTACCAGACCCGCGGGGTGCCGTCGTTGGCCGGCAGGCCGATGGCGCCGGCGTTGTGCCACAGCCGGCCGTCGACGATCTCGGTGAACGGCAGGCCTGAGTGCCCGCCGAGCACGCCCTCGGCCTCGGCCTGGGCGATCTCGGCAACCTTGTCCGCCGCCGGGGTGGCCGGAAAGACATAGCGGTTGATCTGATCGACGCCGCCGTGGATGGCGGCGATCCGGCGGCCCGCCAGGGTGAAGGCGATGCGCCGGGGCAGGCCGCGCATCCAGGCCTTGGCGCTTTCGTCCAGCGCGCGGCCGGCGTAGGCGAACCACTGGGCCGACAGGAGGTCGCAGCTCGACCCCGCCGCGAAGCCGCAGCCGCAGTCCTCGGTCCCGCCGCCCAGGGACTCCTCGCAGTTGCCCATGACCACGGCGACGCCGGCCTCGCGGATCAGGTCGACCGTCGCCCGCGGGTCGGCGCAATACGCGACCACGTCGCCGGTGCAGAGCATGCGCGACGGCGGAATGCGGCACCGTTCGGCCTCGGCCAAGAGCGCCCGGGTTGCCTGCAGGTTGCTGTACGGGCCGCCGAACACCAGGATCGGCTCATCGATATCGCCGAGGTCGAGAACATCCGCCATAGCATGCCACCGTGCCAGATTCGGAGAGCTAGGGTGCAGGCACCAGGACTTGGCGCACGACATAGAGGCCCGCGAAGAGTGCGCCCACCGAACAAACCACAGAAGTGAGGATATAGAAAGCCGCCAGGTCCAATCTGCCGCGCTCGTACAAGACCGCGACATCGAGCGAAAACGTGGAGAACGTGGTGAACGCCCCCAGAATGCCGACGGTCAGGAACATGCGCGCCTGCTCGGGAATCGTCCAGGCCAGCGCCATGCCCTCGACCAGGACGCCCATGACGAAAGAGCCGACGATGTTGACGATCAGCGTCCCGTAAGGAAAGCCCGTCCCCAACAGCAGTCCGGCGAGGACATAGACCACATAGCGGCTGACCGCGCCGAGCGCGCCGCCGACGGCCACCACCACGAGTTCTTTCATACGCCCTTGCCCAGGACCGTGACGCCCCGCGCCCCGGGTCCTCCCGCTAGTGCCCGATCATCCAAGGACGCCCGTGACCATGAGCATGACCGTGCGCGTGGCCGCCATGCCGATGCGGATGAGCATCCGCATGGTGATCCTGGGCCTTCCGAACGACCTGGGGCTCGTGCGCGCTCTTCTCGTTGCGCTGGTGGGCGATGCGGTTGTGCGGGTTCATGTTGGCGACGAAGGGCGTGGCAACCGCCCGGCGCGCGCGCCGCCGGCACGTCGGGCATGGCGAAGGCCGGGCGGACTCGCTCATGTTTCGCCAGGCATCGAACACCCCGTGCGTCTCGCAGACGTAACTATAGAGCGGCATGACTTTGTTCCCTATCCAGTCTCTCTATCCCGAGCCCGCGGCTGCCGGGCTCGGGATTGCCGTCGTCCTCAGCCAATGGCTCCGGTCAGCAGCAGGTATCCCGGCAGCCATCCGGTGTAGACGCCTTGCGCGGCGCAGACCGCCCCGGTCATCTTGGCGATCGGCCGTTTCAGGGCGAGCAGCGCCCAGAACATGAGCCACAGAACGGCCCAGGAGGCCCAGCAGACACCGAACCAAACGTCCCACCCGGTCACCGCAGCGCCGAAGGTCTCGAAGGTGATCGGTATGACGGTGATGCCGACGAAGAAGCAGAACCAGCCGAGCCCCCGGCCATCGGCTCCGTTCCATCTGTTCCAGGCAACCCAGTAGTAGGTGAAGGTGAAGAGAAGCGTGAAGGCCGCAGCCTTGATGGACGCGGCGTCCGCGGCCGGGCCGAAGGCCAGATACAGCGAGATCAGCAAGGTCAGAGAGCCGACGAAGACGTTGATGACCGAGATCTCGCGATCCTCGATATAGCCCATGACCCAGATGCCGTTCAGAAACAGCACGGCGCCAACGTAAAGGAGAGCTAAACCCAACAACATGATCCCAATCCTCCGAACATCGGCGATTCCCGCGGACCGTCCCGGAGTCTTGCGCCGGTCCGGCCGTGGCGGGGTCGCCTCGCATTGCGGCAGGAGGGAGTGCGGCGAACCCGCACCCCCTCTCGGCTTTCCTCAGCTGCAGGATGCCGCGTCGGCCCCGGAGACCATCTTGGTCGGTCCGTTTGCGTTCGGCCGGATGTCGAAATCGAAGATGCCTGTCGGGATGGCGACCGTGCAGCAGGCGTTCGGAATATCGACGATTCCGCTGATGCGCCCCTCGACGGGTGCCGTTCCCAGGATCATGTAGGCTTGCTCGCCGGTGTAGCCGAACTTCTTGAGGTATTCGACCGCGTTCAGGCACGCCCGGCGATAGGCGACGGTGGCGTCCAGATATTTCTGCTCGCCGGTGTGCTCGTCCACGCTGACCCCCTCGAAGATCAAGTAGTCCGAGTAGTTCGGCTCGACCGGGCTCGGCCTGAAGACCGGGTTCGTGATGCCGTACTTCGCCACGCCGCCCTTGATCAGGTCGACCCCGATGTCGATCCAGCCGGCCATCTCGATGGCGCCGCAGAAGGTGATCTCGCCGTCGCCCTGCGACCAGTGGATATCGCCCATCGAAAGCCCGCCGCCGTTCACGTAGACCGGGAAATAGACCTTCGACCCGCGCGACAGGTTCTTGATGTCGCAGTTGCCGCCGTGCTCACGCCCGGGCACGGTTCGTGCGGCTTCCGCACCTGCCTTTTCCTTGGCGGCGCCGGTCATCTGCCCCATCAGGGCCGTGGTGGTTCCGGCCATGCCGTCCGGCAGGGTGCAAAGCGGCGGCACCCGGTCCGGGTCGGTCTCGAACAGGGTCGCCTCGCGATTGTTCCACGTGGCCAGCAACTCCGCCGAGGGCAGGGTTCCGATCAGACCCGGATGGATCAGCCCGGGAAAGCGCACGCCGGGAATGTGGCGCGACGTGGTGTAGACGCCGCTGAAATCCCAGCAGGCTTTGCGCGCTTCGGGGAAGTGCCTGTCGAGGAAGCCGCCGCCGTTCTCCAAAGCGAAGATGCCGGTGAAGCCCCACTGCGAGTCCTCGAGCCAGCCGATGTCGTTGATATCGACCACCAGAAGGTCGCCCGGCTCGGCGCCTTCGACGCCGAAAGGCCCGCTCAGATAGTGCACCTTGGAAAGATCGACATCCCTGATGTCGTTCGCGGAGTCGTCGTTCTTGATCTGCCCGCCGGTCCAGTCGTAGCACTCGACCCGGAACTCGTCGCCGGGCTTGAAGGTTTCCACGATGGGAATGTCCGGATGCCAGCGGTTGTGCGTCTTGATCTCCTGATCTTCGGGCCACTTGCTCATCTCGGCCTTGAAAACTGTTTTTGCCACTTCCGAACCTCCTTGTTGCTTCTTGGGGTCGGATTTGGAAGGCACCGCGCCCTGAAAATCAGCGACCCTGCGTGACGGCCGGGCCGGACGCCGACGACGGCGCAGGCCTACGACCTTGCCGCAAGTCTACGAAGGGACTCGTGGAGCTGGCGTCACCCCTAGGGGTGATACGGCCGGGCACTTTCTTGCGCGGTGGCGAAAGCCAATGTCATACCCGGCCTCGCCAATCGGCATTCGGCCGGGCCGCACCTTAAAGAATTCTTCACGGCATTCGGCTAGCACCTGCACACCGGCGCGCCGTCGAACGGTGATCGGAGCGATGGCTTGCGGCGAGCCGGCCCGGATTCAAGGCACTTCGGTGGTTGACGCGCTATGCGAGAACTGGACCTACCCCCCATTCCCAAGATGATGGCAACGAAAACCTGGAAGTATGTCTACGTTGGCGGCGCTTCTTTCGCTTGGGGGCTGCTGGTCTACGCGCTGTATTTTCTATGAGAGCCCGCACCGCACTCGCAGACGGCTGGACCTGCGACTGCCCTTGCCGCCACGAGTGATTGATACCGACCCTTGAGATCGTGCCTCCCGGCGTCGCCCGGGCGCCTCAAGACATGCCGAGCTTGGCGAGCAGACGGATGATGTCGGTTTGCCGGTGAATGCCGATCTTGGAATAGATGTGCCTCATATGGGTGCGCGCGGTGTTTTTCGTGACACCGAGTTCGCTCGCCGCCTCGAACAGTCCGCGACCGTGGGCCAGAAGGCCGATCAGCCGGCTTTCTGCCTGCGTCAGATGATAGGCCGCGGAGAAGCTGTCCAGCGACGCCAGATTCTCTCCCTCGGGGTCCTTTGCGAGCAGCGCAACAAGTCCGCCGGCTCTGCCGGGGCGACCGGCTTCCCTGGGACGAATGCAAAGTCCGGTCAGCAAGATCGGCGGCCGCTCGGAAGGCCGCGAAACGATGACAATTTCGCCGAGGTCCGGGGGCGCGGCACCTGCGCCCACGGCGAGCCTGGCGATCATCCTGCGCAGCCGGACGGACTCGTGGCTGGTGGCGGCCGTAACGCAGTTTGCTCCGGCCATCAGACCGTCGCGCCGTGCCAGCAGACGTTCCGCCGGTTGGTTCACGAATCGGATCCGTGCGCCGGAGTCGACCAGGATACAGGCGGTCGGGATGCGGTCGAGGATAGCGAGCAGGGCCTCGCGCTCGCTCCGATCTGCATTCAGCGCCTTGCGCAGGTCCCAGGCTTGGCGCAAATGCGGCAATAGGCGCTCTAACGTCTTCTTGTCCTGCTCGGTGAAGGGTCTCATTTCCTTGGCGCGCAGCACCGCGACGAGTTCTACGTCGAGGCCGTCGCGGGCCACCACACCGCAAAGCCGGTGCAAGAACCCCAAGGGACGCAAGAAGTCTTCATAGAATTCGGTTTTCATTAGGTCAGAATTGGGCAGGATTTCAGTACCCAGGAGGACGGATTCGGGCCGGTAGGGCAGATCGGAATGCAGCCAGGGATTCCGCCCGCACAACTTGTCGTCGTAGGCTTCATTGGCGCTGGCGTCAACGTGCTTGCATTTGTATCGGATGAAGCCTTTGCGGTTTCCAAAGTTGTGCTCGAACCGGGTCACAGCGGCTCCACCGAAGGTGTCGCACATCTGGTCCAGCACCCGGGGCCATAGACCCTTTTGACCCAGGGTCGCGTAGATCACCTTGATCACGTCGTCGACGCGGTCCTCACCCTGCGCGACCGGCATGCCCGCAACTCCGCTCTCGATTCCCGATGCGCATACCGTTTGCCGCCTCGATCATTGATCGGGCCGCAGCACCGGACCTCGCCGTTTCGGATCCGACAACCTTTGCCGGCACGGGGCTTCGCCCCGCAGCCGGAAGGGAACTTTCTCTTGAGGCGTCCGCGTTACTCTTGGGGTTGTTCCCCCTGGGCTCAATACATTCGTGCTGCCGCGGAGACCCTTAAGATCGATCCAAATTCGCACTGCCCGAAACTACCACTAGTAGTCTGGAAGTTTTCCGAAGGCCTGTCAACGCGCCGCGGGTAACATCCTCGTGAGCCACACGGACCCCTGTGAGCGAGGGTTCGATCACCGCCCTGATGAGCGGCCGGTCGAAATCGAGCCGCGTCTGACTTATGGTTCTGCCTGGAAGTTGCGAAAGACCCAGTCGAGCTTGCGCCGAAGCTCCTTGTTGTAGGTCTTGTTGATCCGGATTTCCGGCCGCAGGCGCCAGTCCTCGCTCTGTCTGGCGAGCGCCTCGGCCAGCGCCCAGCGGTGCGTGTAGCGCCGGCCGGCGAGGCGCGCCAGGGCCTCGATCTGCGCCTTGCCCAGCCAGAGCGGATCGATCCCGGCAAAGCCCGCCGGGTCGAGGAACAGGTCCGCGCGCTCGGCGTAGATCATGACCTGGGCGCGCGCGTCCGCGTCCAACCCGCTCAGCTTGTCGAGCGCGCCGCGGAACTGCCGGGCCGAGGCGAAGGTCCGGCCCGACAGATCGCCGAGGGCCGCCACCGAAACGCCCTCGCGCGCGACACGGTCCAACACCTGGTCGGACACGACGTAGGGGACCGGGCGGTAGACCTGCTGGTTGAACACGTTCTGCAGGAAGAACAGTCCGACGAAGCAGATCAGGCCGGCGATCAGCGGCGTCAGCACCCAGCCCGCGCCGATGCCGCCGAGCACGTGCCAGCGGATCGCCCGGCCGCCCCGTACGAGCCCGATGCCGAGCACCGCGCCGACCACGGCCTGGGAGCTCGAAACCGGGACCAGGGGTATCGTGGGCAGCCCGTTCTCCGCCAGCAGCCGTTCCAGTCCCTCGGAGGCGAAGAGGAAGAGGACCAGCGAATGGGCCACGACCGCGACCCAGGCTGCGACCGGCGAGAGCGGCATCAGGCTCCTGCCGACGGTCACCATCACCGCCCGGGAGTAGGTCACGACGCCGACGCCGATGGCGAGCGCGCCAATCAGGAAGAGCTGCTGGGTCGAGGAGAAGGTCACCAGGCCCAGGACCTTGAAGTCCGTGAAGGGCGACGCGGGCACGAACACGCCCATGACATTGGCGATGTTGTTGGCACCCAGACTGTAGGCGCCGAAGGCGCCGGCCAGGATCAACCCGAGGCGGGTGTAAGCGTCGGCGCGCAGAAGATGGGGCTTGGTCACGCGCAGCAGATAGACCGTCGCCTTGAACAGCAGCGCGGCGATCGCCGCGGCCAGCAGCGGGCAGACGATCCAGGTGCCGAGAATCGTGACCAGCGTTCCGGTGTCGGTGCGGGTCTCGCTGAACAGGTTCCAGCCGATGATGCCGCCGACGATCGCCTGGGTGGTCGAGACCGGGAGGCCGACCTTGGTCATGAAATAGACCGCGAAGGCCGCCGCGAAGGCCGCCATGAAGGACCCGCCCATCGCGTTGACCGCGCCCAGCTTGCCCAGGGTATGGGCGGCGCCGCCGCCGCTGATCACCGCGCCCAGCACGACGAACACGCTACAGATCGCCGCGGCCGTGGCGAAGCGGACCATCCGGGTGCCGACCGCGGTGCCAAACACGTTGGCGGCATCGTTGGCGCCGAGGGACCAGCCCAGGAACAGGCCGCTGGACAGAAAGAACAGGACGGCGGCATCCATGGCGGGCGGGCCGCCTCAGACGGTGCGCTTGATCGTGTAGATGGCCAGGCGGTCGGCCACGTCCTCGGCCCGGTCGGCCACGTTGTCGATGTCCTCGACGAAGCTGCGCAGATGGGCCTTGTGGGCGAGCGGCAGCTCGGAGGCGAAGATCGCGCGCTTGAGCTTGGTGCTCACCTTGTCGGCTTCCTTCTCGTAGAACATCACCTTGTGCATGTGATCGGCGACCGCCTCGATGTTGCGGAAGAAGGCCCGCGAGGCGAGCACGATAGACTCGACCCCGTTGACGGCCTGGTCCGCCAGGACGGCGAAATCGCCCCGGAATTGCTCCGGGATGTCGGGAGTCTCGATCGAGAAGCCCCAGAGCGCCCCTTCGAAGAGATTGAGCACGGAATCCAGGTTTTCGAGCAGGCCCAGCACGTCGCCCCGCGACTCGGGGATCAGGGTCTGCGTATAGAGCTGGGTCTCGATGCCGCGGCGCAGGTGGTCGGCGCTGCTCTCCAGGGTATTCACGTCGCTCAGCTTTTCCTCGAACTCGGCGGTCGCGCCCTCGGCCAGATAGATCTGCACGGCCCGGCGGAACGACAGCCCCGCCTGGGAGAGCTTGTCCAGGAAGGCGTCGATCTCGTTCTCCAACGCCTTGGTCCGGCGAAACAGCGGCACGTTCTTGGCGTGGCCCAGGGTCTTTGGCAGCATGTCGTCACTCCACCCCCGGCGTCCGCCCCTCGCGCCCCCGGCCTACATTCCAGGGCAGCTTTGCGGCTGTTTCCGGGAGGTTCCTGGAAAAGCTCGGTGTCTTGATTCGCTCCTATGCCATCTTGGCGCAACAGGCCGGTCCACGGCAAGACCGCGAAACGGCCGGGCCCGGGCTGGCCAAGCGGGCCGCCGCCAGGGCATGATGGCGCGGCGTCAGGCGGAGCGGGGCCGGGACATGACGGAGATCAACAACAGGCTGTTGACGCCGGACGATCCGCACCCGGTCTCGGTCGAGCGTCCCGACGGCGTCTCGCCGGTCTTCCTCACCTGCGACCATGCGGGCAACCGCATCCCCGGCCGGCTCGGCTCGCTCGGCGTCGCCGATGCCGAGCTGCGGCGTCACATCGCCTGGGACCCGGGTGCGGCCGAGGTCGCCCGCGGCCTCTCGGCGCGGCTCGACGCCACACTCGTGCTGCAGGCCTATTCGCGGCTGGTGATCGATTGCAACCGTGCCACGCACCGGCCGGATTCGATCGCGTCGATCAGCGAGCATACGGCGATTCCCGGCAACTCGAACCTGCACCCGGACCACGCGGCGGCCCGGGCCCGCGAGATCTTCCATCCCTATCACGACACCATCGTGGCCGCGCTCGACGCGCGCCGCGCGAACGGCAGGCAGAGCATATTGTTCTGCATGCACAGCTTCACCCCGGTCTACAAGGGCGAGCCGCGGCCCTGGCACGTCGGGCTGCTGTACAACCGCGATGATCGACTTGCCCGGGCCATGATGACGCTTATGGCCGAGGTGCCGGGGCTATGCGTCGGCGACAACCAGCCCTATGCGATCAGCGACGAGAGCGACTACACGATCCCGGTGCACGGCGAGCAGCGCGGCATTCCGCACGTCGAGGTCGAGATCCGCCACGACCTGATCGAGACGCCCGAGGGTCAGCGGTACTGGGCCGGGCGTCTCGAGGCCTGGCTGACCGCGGCCTTGGCGCGCCTTGCCGGATCCAGCGCGGGGTTCTGATACCAGGGAGCCGATGACGGCATTCATCGGCTCGCCGGCAAGCGCGACCGCGCGCCCGCCACCTCACCTTGAGACACTGCCACCTCAAGCAAGGCACGACCAGGCATACAAGGGGCAACAGGCGAGTCCAGTCATGGGCTCGTCGGTATGAGACGAGCGGACCGGGACCGCCGCCGGGGCTCGATGCTACATCATGGCCTGCTCGTACTCGCTCATCTTGTCGAGTAGGCCCTTGATCTCCGCCGCCGTGATCCGGGTTTGGAAGTCCCGGCCCGAAAGGGGAACGAATTTCAGGCTCCATGAGGGCGCCTTGCCCTTGCCGCGGTCATAGGACGAGGCGATCTCGCTCAGCAATCTCCCGCTCACCCGGAACCCGATGTGCTCCTCGTAATTGCATCCCTCGCCGGATGTCAGGAGGCATTCGGCATCCGAGCGCAGCCGCGTCAGGCCGGCCGATTTCGGGCCCCGCGCCGTTTGATACTCGACGGTCTCGTAGTTGCGCCGTTTCTTGTCGGTGTAGTTGATCAGCTGATGGACCTCGAAGATCCGAGCCCGCGTCCTCTTGTTGATGTATCCACGCAGAAAGGTATCCACCTTCACACGTGCCAACGGGCCTTGCTTCTGCTCGAAGCCCGGTCTCGTCGTGAAGGCGACGAACGCGTCCTGCTCGTCGGTTCGGACGGTCGTCGCGACCTTGAAATGCTCATCGGAGAGGGAATGCTGCTGCGGCGACCGGTAATTCTGTACACCGGCGCAGGCGGAAAACGACAAGACGATAATAAATACCAGTAATACTCTCATGACAGGCATCTCCCATAAATCCGATACTCGTCGCGAACCAGATCTCCTATTTATATGAACGACGGTTTATTATTTGTTAGCGTTCAAGTTTCACGAGATTTTCACGTTCGAATGTTTGTGCAACAATAGTCGGTTCGGGAGCAAGTTCCCGAGAAAAGCCTCCGGCTGGCGGTTCGTTGCCACTAATACAAAGGTCATTATCAGTGACCTTTGGTATAACCGGATCACACCTCCGGGAGAGCCCGTCCCCGCCCCGTTTCGAGCGGTCCGGTCGGGCAGGAAGCTTGATCTAATTCATCGATTCCGGCCTTTGTTATTGTGCTAATGTGGGTGGGTAGCAGATCTGCGACCGGTGATGGTGGGTTTCGGGGAGGGGTGGGATGTTTCGCGCGCGCTTTGTCGTGTTCTTGGTGGCTGCGTTTTTGTTCTTCATTCCATCCGCGCCGGCTTCGGCCCAGGAGTTTTCGTTCTTCGAGAGCGGCATGGCCCCGGGCATCGCGAGCCTGAGCGTCGGCGGGTACAACCTCCGCAAGACCACCGGCACCGGCAACAAAGCCGCCATATTCCAGCTCGACCTGGTGCCCGACTTCACCTTGATGAGGGTCGACGACTGGCTTTACGTGCACCCATACGTGGGCGGCTGGGTCACGACCGATGAGAGCCGCATGGCCTATGGCGGCCTGCAAGCTCTGTTGGTGCTTGCCGAGACGCTGGAGTTTCGCGCCTTCGTCGCCGTCGGGCCGTTCGGCAAGGGCGACGGCGAGGACCTGAAAAGCGACGCGCTGTTCCACTCGGGCGGAACGGTGTTCTATGTCTTGGAAAGCGGCTGGCGTTTCGGCGCAACGTTGACCCATCAGTCGCACGGCCACCTGTTCTCCTCGTCCCACTCCAACCCCGGTGCCGAAAGCCTCATGTTCAGCGTCGCGGTTCCTTTCGGAGAGTTGTTTTGAGGCGCCAAGCGAACCGGACCGCGCGCGGGCCCGCAGTCCGCGCGCGGGGGCGCCGACAGCGCCGAAAAGGGCCGTGACCCCGGCGAGGGGATCGTGCACTCTGTCCGCGCACCGGGGGAGAATCCGATGTTTCCACTCGAAGACAAGCTCAAGGCCGGCGAAATCGTCGTGCTCGACGGCGCGACCGGGACCGAACTGCAGCGCCGCGGCGCGGCGATGGACCGCGTGGCCTGGTGCGCCAGGGCGACCATGACCCACGGCGACCTGCTGCGCCAGGTGCACGAGGACTACATCCGCGCCGGTGCGGACGTGGTCACCGCGAATACCTTCGCGACCTCGCGCCGGATGCTGGCGCCCGCCGGGCTGGGCGACTCGGTCGCCGAGATCAACACCCGGGCGGTGCGGCTCGCCCGCGAGGCGCGCGACACGGCGGCGCCCGACCGTCCCGTCGCTGTCGCGGGCTCGCTTTCGGCCATGCAGCCGATCGTGCCGGGAACCGGCGAAGCGGACCCGGCCTTCCTGGCCAGCGCGGCGGAGGCCAAGGCCAACTATGGCGAGCTTGCCGGGCTACTGGCCGAGGCCGGCGCCGACCTGATCCTGATGGAGATGATGTGCGACATCGAACAGGCGACCTATGCGGTCGAGGCGGCGGTGGCGACCGGCCTGCCGGTCTGGGTGGGCTTCAGCGTCGGCGCGGCCGAGGGCGGCCGGGTTCCCATGCATCGCCGCGACGACCTCGATTTCGCCGAGGTGATCGAGCCGGTCATGCGCGTCGGCGGCTCGGTCGCCGGGATCATGCACAGCTACGCCCAGGACACGACGGCGGGGCTCGAGGTGCTTTTCGAGCGCTGGCCCGGGCCGGTCTCGGCCTACCCGGAATCCGGCTTCTTCAAGATGCCCGACTGGCAGTTCGTCGACATCATGCCGCCCGGGGACTTCGCAGAGCTGGCCTGTGCCTGGGTCGAGGGCGGCGTTCAGATCGTCGGCGGCTGCTGCGGCATCGGCCCCGAGCATATCGAGGCCATGACGGCGCGGCTGCCGCGCCACGCGGGGCCTCGGCCGTTATCGTGATACCCTGACATGTTAACTATTTGTTAACTATATGTGGGGGGATTTGCGTACTAGACCACAAAATTTAGTTGACAAGAGCGACTCGGGTTGGTTACTAGGGGCACGCCAATGCATGGACGCGGGTCCTAAGTTTGTATCCTGACAGAAGGGCCCGGCGCGGTTCGAAGGCTCCTGGAGCCGAGATCGCGCCGGGCCTTTTTGTCGCCCGGAGCGCGTGCTGCCGCAGAAATAGGATGTCGGGAGGGCAAAAAAAGGGGAGGCGCCAAGTGCGCGGACGCGGGGTCCATGCAACGTACTCCGAAGAGTACTCCTGACGCCTCCTGAACCGATCCACCTAGAAACTTCGTGACCCGATGGGTCTGCTACCCGAAGGTGGCGGCCCCGCCGGACCCTTCCGCCTAAAGGCTTCCCGGTCCGTGCGATCCCCGATCCGAAGATCGAAAACCGCACCACCATGATCCTTCGGATGGCGTTTCGCCGCAATACGAAAAACCGCGGCACCCCGCAATTTTCTGTGCATAACAATGCATGTGATGCACAATTCATCCACAGGTTCCCCACAGGCGCGGCGCTCCCTGCGGATTCCCTCGAGGGAGGACAGATCCTCCGAACCGGAACCGTGAACCGGGCTGCGAAAAGGCGAAGGCATGCCGATCGACCAGAAGGTGATGGCGCATTACACGCACGGCGACCTCGCCGGGACGATCCTCACGGGGCTGGCGCAGTCGGGCAAGGACCCGGGCAACCTCGCGCTGGCCGATCTCGCGCCGGTCGACGAGCTGCATGTCGGTGGGCGCCCGGCGACGGTCGAGTTCTCCGCCCGCCTCGGGGTCGCGCCCGGGATGCATCTGCTCGACATCGGCTGCGGCATCGGCGGTCCCGCGCGCCATTTCGCCGGGGAGCACGGCTGCCGCGTGACCGGCATCGATCTGACCGAGGAGTTCTGCCAGGTCGCGGCCATGTTGACCGCGCGAACGGGACTTGCCGGGCGCGCGGCCTACCGTCAGGCCAGCGCGCTTGCGATGCCCTTCGACGCGGCCGCCTTCGACGGGGCCTATACCATCCATGCCGCGATGAACATCGCCGACAAGGCGGCGCTCTATGCCGAGGCCCGACGCGTGGTGAAGCCGGGCGGGGTGTTCGGCCTCTACGACGTGCTGCAGGGACCGGGCGGCGCTCCGCACTATCCGGTGCCCTGGGCCGAGGATCCCACGACCAGCTTCCTGGTCACTCCCGAAGACCTCCGTACGCTGCTGGGGGCGGCCGGCTTCGAGATCCTGGACCTGCGCGACCGGACCGCCTTCGGCATCGCATTCTTTCACGAGACGCGCGGCCGCTTCGCCAAGGGCGCGCCGCCGCCCCTGGGGCCGCAGATCATCATGGGCGAGAGCTACCGCGAGAAAATCGCAAATACCTTGCGGAACATGGAAGAAGCCCGCGCCGCGCCCTGGGAAGTGGTCTGCAGAAGAGTCTGATGGGCGGCGCCCGGGTCACTCCCTGGCGGGGGCCAGGCGGTCGAGGCGCAGGCGGTGGCGCCGGTCGCTGAGGCGCAGGCCACAGGCCAACACCGCCGCGGTTGCGCCCAGGCCGGTGCCGCCGGCGATCAGGAACATGATGAGGATCTGGTACTTGACCGCCTCGCCCGGAGCGACGCCGGCCAGGATCTGGCCGGTCATCATGCCGGGCAGCGCGACCAGCCCGGTCGCGGCCATGGCGTTGACGATCGGCATGAGCGCGCTCTTGAGGGCCGCGCGTGTGACCGGCAGCATGGCGACGCGGCGCGTGGCGCCAAGGGTCAGCTGCGCCTCGACCGCCACCCGGTCGCGCACCAGGCCGGTGGTGAGCGTGTGCAGCCCGAGGCTGATTCCGGTCATGGTGTTGCCCAGGATCATGCCGAGCAGGGGCAGGGCGTAGCGCGGGTGGTACCAGGGCTCGGGCTGCACCGGCGTGGTCAGCGCGAAGACCGTGACCAGGCAGGCGGCGACCAGCATGCAGCCGGTGCCGAGGCCATAGGACCAGAGCCCGGCGAGGGGCCGGTCCTGGCGCGCCATGATCTCGCGGCCGGCGAAGAGCACCATGGCGAGCGCCGCCAGTCCGGTCCAGCCGGGCGAGACCAGGGTGAAGAGCGTGGTGAGCACCAGGCCGACCAGAAAGAGCTGGACGATCATGCGCAGCGTGGCGATGAAGAGCTGCCGCTCGAGCCGAAGCTGCAGGGCGATGGACAGCGCTCCGTTCAGGACCACCAGGAGCGCCGCCAGGGCCAGGTCGAAAACGTCCAGCTGGATGTAGCTCACGGTGCGTCCTCCGTGACCCGGCCGCCCTCGACCCTCAGGCAGCGGCGCGCCAGGCGGCGGGCCTGCCCGGCGTCGTGGGTCACCCAGAGCGCCGCCGCGCCCTCGGCCAGGCGCGTGGCGATCAGCGTCTCGACGGCATCGCGCGCCGTTTCGTCGAGACCTGCGGTCGGCTCGTCGAGCAGCAGCACCCGCGGGCGCTGGACCAGGGCGCGGACCAGGGCCAGGCGCTGGCGCTCGCCGGTCGACAGCCGCGACACCGGCCAGTCCCGGCTGGCCGCCGGCAGGCCGAGCGCCTCCACCAGGGGTTCCGCGGCGGCCCAGTCGGCGAAGTGCGCCCCCACGGTCTCGGCCCACCAGCCGGGCTCGGCCGGCAGGTAGGTGACGCGCCGGCGCCAGTGGGGCGCGGGCATGGCCTCGCGCCGTTCGCCGTCCAGGCTCAGCTCGCCGTCGTTCGGGTCGAGGTCGGCCAGGGCGCGCAGCAGAAGCGACTTGCCCGCGCCCGAGGGGCCGCGCACCGCCAGACATTCGCCTTCGGCAAGGTCGAAGGCGAGCGGCTGCAGGCCGGGCCGCGCGAGCCCGCGGACCGAGAGCAGTGCCGGATCCGCCGCATTTTGTCTCCCCGGAATAGTCGCTCTCCTATACCTTTCTGGCGTCGACAACGATTACGGGTTCTAACCGATCTGCCATGGGTATTGCCAATCGGACCTCGTTCGAGCGCCTGTGCAGGGGGAAAGCCTGACGCCATGAGACGCCTGCTATCCGGCTCCGTACCGTTATGGGTCCTCTTGGCGGTCCTGCTTCTGCGGGTCTTCGATCCGGCGCCCGTCGAGCAAATCCGGAAGCTGGTGTTCGACACCTATCAATCGATCGAGGAGCGGCCCTACGATCCACGCCTGCCGGTCAGGATCGTCGCCATCGACGACGAGTCCCTGGCGCGCCTGGGCCAGTGGCCCTGGCCGCGGACCCTGGTGGCCGGCCTGGTCGATCGGCTGGCCGCGGCGGGCGCGGCGGTGATCGCTTTCGATGTCGTGTTCGCCGAGCCGGACCGCTCTTCGCCGGAGCGGGTCCTGCCGAGCTGGCCGGCGACCCCCGAGGTGCGGGCGCTGCGCGACAGCCTTGCCGCGCTGCCGTCGCACGACGGCGTCCTCGCCGAGGCCATGGGCCGCGCGCGGGTCGTGACCGGCTTCGTGCTCACCGACGGCGCCCCGGCGGGCACGCCCGCGGTCAAGGCCGGCTTCGCCCTGGCCGGCGACGATCCGAAACCCTTCGTCCCGGCGTTCACCTCGGCCGACACCAGTCTGGGCGCTCTGGAAGCCGCGGCGCTCGGCAATGGCGCGTTCAACCCGACGCCCGATCGCGACCAGGTGATGCGCCGCATACCTTTGGTCCTGCGCCTCGGCGAGACGCTCTATCCCACCCTCGCGGCCGAGGCCCTCAGGGTGGCCCAAGGCGCCACCACCAACCTCATCAAGTCCTCGGGCGCCAGCGGCGTCCTGGCGTTCGGCGCGCAGACCGGGATCAGCGCCATCCGGATCGGCCAGAGTGTCGTCCCGACGGATCGCCACGGCCGCCTCCTGGCGCATTTCACGAGGTCCGCGCCGGGCCGCTACATCCCGGCCTGGCGGGTGCTCGACCCGGGGTTCGACGCGGAGCGCGTGGCCGGGCGGATCGTGTTCGTCGGGACCAGCGCTCCCGGGCTGTTCGATATGCGGGCGACTTCGCTCGATCCCGCCGTGCCCGGGGTCGAGATCCACGCCCAGGTCGTCGAGCAGATCCTGTCCGGGGCCTTTCTGCACCGGCCGGACTTCGCGACGGCGGCGGAGTTGGCCTACATGCTCGCGCTCGGGCTGGCGCTGGTCTTTCTGCTGCCGCGCTACGGGGCTGTCCCCGGCTTGCTGCTCGGCCTCGCCGCGACGGCCCTGGTCGTCGGCGGCTCCTGGCTCGCCTTCGATCGCCGGGGCTGGCTGCTCGACCCGGTGTTCCCGTCCTTCGTCGTGGTCTTCGTCTTCCTGTCGTCGACGGTGATCTCCTTCCTGCGCTCCGAGGCGCAGCGCCGCCAGGTGCGCGGCGCGTTCAGCCGCTACATGTCGCCGGCCCTCGTCGAGCAGCTCTGCGCCCATCCGGAGCGGCTCAAGCTGGGCGGCGAGATGCGCGAGATGACCTTGCTGTTCTGCGACATCCGCGGCTTCACCACCATATCCGAGCAGTTCGACGCCGAGGGACTGACCCGCTTCATCAACCGTTTCCTGACGCCCATGACGGCGATCATCCTGGACGCGCGCGGCACCATCGACAAATACATGGGCGACTGCATCATGGCGTTCTGGAACGCGCCGCTGGACGATCCGGAACACGCGCGCCACGCCTGCCGCGCGGCGCTCGACATGATGGCGCGGCTGGCCGAGCTCAACGAGCAATGGCGCATTGAGGCCGAGCGCGACGGCAAGCGCTACTTCCCCGTCGAGGTCGGCGTCGGCCTGAACACCGGGGCCTGCTGCGTCGGCAACATGGGCTCCGAGCAACGTTTCGACTATTCCGTGCTGGGCGACGACGTGAATCTGGCCTCCCGCCTGGAGGGCCAGACCAAGGCCTACGGCCTCGACATCATCCTGGGCGAAAACACCCGAGCGGCGGCCCCCGACTTCGCCGCGCTCGAAGTCGATCTGATCCGGGTCAAGGGCAAGACCCGGCCGATCCGGATCTACGCGCTGCTCGGCGACGGGACGGTCGGTAACAGCGAGGCCTTCCAAGCGCTCGCCGTCCGGCACCAGGATTTCCTGGACGCCTATCGCGCGGGTCGATGGCAGGCGGCCGGGACGCTGCTGGCGGAGTGCCGGGCCTTGGCCGAGGCGCCGCTGGAGGCGCTCTACGCGCTCTATGCCGAACGCCTGGCCGCCTATGCGAAGACACCGCCGCCGGCGGACTGGGACGGCGTCTATGTCGCGACGACCAAGTAAGGCCGGCCACGGCCGAGGTCCACTCGGCCGTGCCGCCGCGCGAGTCCGCCGTTACAGGATCTCGACGCTTTCGGCCATGGGACCCTTGGGGCCCATGCGCGTGGCCAAGCGCACGCGCTGCTCGGCCTCCAAGTTGGCGATGCCGATGCGCTCCAAGGTCCTGGCCGATACGAAGACGTCCTTGCCCCCGTCGTCCGGGGTGACGAAGCCGAAGCCCTTTTCCATGTTGAAGAACTTCACCGTGCCCTCGACCGTGGACCCGGGCGCCCCGCCGCCGGGCGGTGGCGGCGCCTCGGGCATTTCGTCGATCCGAATGATCGCCGCGACCTGGGGGCCTTTGCGGCCCTCGGCGATGTCGCAGACGATCTTCGCGCCTTCCGGAAGACTGCGGTGGCCGATCTGTTCGACAACCGAAATGTGCAGGAATGCATCAGGCGACCCGTCGCCCGGTTGGACGAACCCGAAACCCTTGACAGGGTTGAACCACTTGACCACGGCGGAAATGCTCTCTTGCGTCACCACCGGCTGGTCGGAATCACGACCTCTCATCATCGATACTCAACTCCAGAGCAACCAAACCCGCCCCCGGCGTCGCCTCTCTGCCGCAGGGAGATCGAACCGGATCGCCGCTGCGGGCCTCCGGCACGAGCACAGGGTCGTCGTCGGAGACGGGCATTCCAAGCATGCATCTTTGCACGTTGCGACTGTTCGTGTACATGGTCTTCCGGTAGGGGACTAGTATGGCGTGTAGCCGGCGCGCCGTGTCGTGGATGTCCGTCACCCATATCCGAGGGCGGCGGAAACGGCCGACAGCAAGCATGTTTCGGGCGCTTGATCCGGGAAAAGACTCGTGAACCTGCTGGTCCACTACAATCATCCGGAGATTTTCCTGGATATCGTCGAATCGCGATTCCCGGATCTCGAGATCCACTGCTGCCGTAGCTACGCGGCCCTAGGCTCCGACATGGCAGCCTTCGGCCCCGAGGTCGTTTACTGCATCAAGTTCGAGGACCGGACCTATCCGCGTGAAGCCCTGATCGGCGATCCGGCCCTGAAGTGGATCTCCGTGGGCGGCGCGGGGGTCGACCATCTGGCGCCCTGGGATCCGACACGGCTGCGGGTGACCAACTCGGCCGGGGTGGCGAGCGACGTCATGGCGCAATACGTGCTCGCCGCCATCCTGACGCTCACCCTGCGTCTGCCGGCGTTCGCACGCGCCCAGGCCGAACGGCGCTGGGCCCCGCAGGAAGTCGGATCGATCGCGGGCAGGACCGTTGCGGTCGTCGGGCTCGGCCACACGGGCCGGGACGTGGCGCGGCGCGCCGGGGCGGCCGGCCTCAGGGTGCTCGGCCTGCGCGCCCGGCCGCGGCCCATGGAGGGCGTGGAGCGGGTCTACGGTTCCGAGGCGCTCGACGAGGTGCTCGCCGAGGCGGATTACGTGGTCCTGTCGCTGCCCCTCACCGAACGGACCCGCCACCTGATCGGCCGGCGGGCGATCGCGGCGATGAAACCGGGCGCCTTTCTGATCGACGTCTCGCGCGGCGGCGTCGTGGACGGCGCGGCCCTCAGCGAGGCGCTTGCCGAGGGACGGCTCGGCGGCGCCGCGCTCGACGTCTTCGAGCGCGAGCCGCTGCCGCCGGACTCGCCGTTCTGGGACCTGGAGAACGTGATCGTCACGCCGCACAGCTCGAGCGTCTACGAAGGCTGGGAGCGCGCCTCGGCGGCAATGTTCTGCGACAATCTGGTGCGCTGGCGGGCCGGGCAAGCGCTCGACAACGTCGTCGACCCCGCGCGCGGCTATTGAACGGGGGCCCCGGCCGGACCCGAAAAGAAGCGGGGCGGGGGATGGCCCCCCGCCCCGACCATCCGGCCTGCCGAGGCCGGGACTACTTGACGCGGCCTTCGCGCCAGGCCTGGATCAGCTGGTCGTAGTCGACCGTCTCGCCTTGGGGCTTCTCGTTGGCCAGCTTGGCCTTGGGCGAGCCCGCCTGGCCCAGCCACTTCGCGGGATCGCTCTCCTTGTTGAGCTTGGGACCGCAGTCGCCCTGGACCCCGCTACGCTCGAGGCGGGCCAGCACCTTGTCCTGCTCGCGGGCCAGGTTGTCCATCGCCGTGCTGACGGTCACCTCGCCGGCGACCGCCTCGCCGATGTTCTGCCACCACAGCTGCGCCAGCTTCGGGTAGTCGGGCACGTTGGTGCCGCTCGGCGTCCAGGCGACGCGCGCGGGGCTGCGGTAGAACTCGACCAGGCCGCCCAGCTTGGGCGCCCGATCCGTGAAGGACTGATGGTTGATGTCGCTGTCGCGAATGATCGTCAGGCCGACATGCGACTTCTTCAGGGACACGGTCTTGGAGACCGTGAACTGGGCGAACAGCCACGCCGCCTTGCGCCGCTCGAGCGGCGTCGAGTTGAACAGCGTCCAGGACCCGGCGTCCTGATACCCCAGCTTCTGGCCCTCCTCCCAATAGGGGCCATGCGGCGAGGGTGCCATGCGCCATAGCGGGGTGCCGTTCGCGTCGACGGTATTGTTGCCCTTCTCTCGTGGCTCGACCATCGAGGCCGTGAAGGCGGTGTACCAGAAGATCTGCTGGGCGACGTTGCCCTTCGCCAGGCTCGGCAGCGACTGGTAGAAGTCCATGCCGAGGGCGCCCGGGGGGGCGTATTTGCGCAGCCACTCCATGTACTTGCGCAGCGAGTACTTGGCCGCGGGCCCGTTGGCCGCGCCGCCACGCTCCGCGCTGGCGCCGACTGGGCGGCAGCCGTCCACGCGGATGCCCCACTCGTCGACCGGCTTGCCGTTCGGCAGGCCCTTGTCGCCGGCGCCGGCCATGGACAGCCAGGCGTCGGTAAAGCGCCAGCCGAGGTCCGGGGCCTTCTTGCCGTAGTCCATGTGCCCGTAAACGGCCTTGCCGTCGATCTCGCCCACGTGCTCGGAGAAGAACTGGGCGATGTCCTCGTAGGCCGACCAGTTGACCGGTACGCCGAGCTCGTAGCCGTAGATGTCCTTGAACTGCTTCTTGAAGTCGGCGCGCTGGAACCAGTCGTAGCGGAACCAGTAGAGGTTGGCGAACTGCTGGTCGGGCAGCTGGTAGAGCTTGCCGTCCGGGCCGGTGGTGAAGGACTTGCCGATGAAGTCGTCCACGTCCAGCGTCGGCAGGGTCACGTCCTTGCCCTCGCCGGTCATGAAGTCGCTCAGCGGCACCACGTGGCCATAGCGGAAGTGGGTGCCGATCAGATCGGAGTCGTTGATGTAGGCGTCGAAGACGTTCTCGCCCGACTGCATCTGGATCTGCAGCTTCTCGATCACGTCGCCTTCCTGGATCAGGTCGTGCGTGACCTTGATGCCGGTGATCTCCTCGAAGGCCTTGGTCAGCACCTTCGACTCGTACTCGTGCGTCGGAATGGTCTCGGAAACGACCTTGATCGCCATGCCCTTGAAGGGCTCGGCGGCCTTGATGAACCACTCCATCTCCTTCATCTGCTCGGCCTTGCTGAGCGTCGAAGGCTGGAACTCCTCGTTCACCCACTTCTCGGCCGCCGCCATGTCGGCCACGGCCGGACCGGATGCGGCCAACAAGACGATTGCCGCGGCGGAGAGCACGCCGGTGCGCAACCCTCGTCCTTTCTGGTTCAAAACCATTTGGTCCTCCCTCGGTTGGAAAAACTGCCAGCGGCCCCGGAGTACAGGTCCGGCTCTGGAGCCGGGCGGAGCCGGGACCGGTCTCCGCGCGCGTTCGGGCCTAAACCGGCCCGAGCATTCATCAACGTTTCGGCCATGCCTCACCCCCAGCGCATCAGCGCGATCATGTAGACGGCGGAGATGACCAGCGCCCACCAGAGGCTCAGGTCGAAGAGGCCGATCCAGGCCAGGTGGATGTAGGCGCTGCCCAGCAGGCCGAGGAACAGGCGGTCGCCAGGAGTCGTCGCGATCGGCAATAGGCCCCGCCGTTCGATCGAGGGCGCGCTCGCCTGCCACACCGTCATGGCGATGAGCAGGGCGGCGATCGTCGCGAAGAAGATCGCCGTCGGCAGCGTCCAGGCCATCCATTCCAGGCTCATGGGCCGGTTCCCCCCGTTCCCTCACACCCGGCCCAGGGCGAAGCCCTTGGCCATGTAGTTGCGCACGAACCAGATCACCAAGGCGCCCGGCACGATGGTGAGGATGCCCGCCGCGGCGAGCAGGCCCCAGTCGAGGCCGGTCGCGCTGACCGTGCGGGTCATGGTCGCGGCGATCGGCTTGGCAACCGTGGTCGTCAGCGTCCGGGCCAGCAGCAGCTCGACCCAGGAGAACATGAAGCAGAAGAAGGCCGTCACCCCGATCCCGGCGCGGATCAGCGGCACGAACACCGAGACGAAGAACCGCGGGAAGCTGTAGCCGTCGATGTAGGCGGTCTCGTCGATCTCGCGCGGCACACCGGACATGAAGCCTTCGAGAATCCATACGGCCAGCGGCACGTTGAACAGGCAGTGCGAAATCGCCACGGCGATGTGCGTGTCGATCAATCCGACGGTCGAATAGAGCTGGAAGAACGGCAGCAGGAAGACGGCCGGCGGCGCCATGCGGTTGGTCAGCAGCCAGAAGAACATGTGCTTGTCGCCGAGGAAGCGGTAGCGCGAGAAGGCGTAGGCCGCGGGCAGGGCGACGCTGAGCGAGATGAGCGTGTTTATGCTGACGTAGATGGTCGAGTTGATGTAGCCGGAATACCAGGCCTCCTCCGTGAATATCTTGACGTAGTTTGCGAAGGTCGGATCGGCCGGGTAGAACGCGAAGGCGCCCAGGATGTCCGCGTTGGTGCGCAGGGACATGTTGAGCATCCAGTAGATCGGCAGCAGCATCACGCCGAGATACAGGATCAGGCCGACGGTCCTCTTTTGCAGTCTCATTGGCGGTCTCCGGTCCCGACGTTCTGGAGCGCCTGGTAGAACAGCCAGCTGAACAGCAGGATAATCAGGAAGTAGATGATCGAAAACGCGGCCGCCGGCCCCACGTCCATCGCGGTGGACAACTTGACCAGGTAGATCGACAGGAAGGTGGTCGAGTTGCCGGGGCCGCCGCCCGTCAGAACGAAGGGCTCGGCATAGATCAGGAAGCTGTCCATGAAGCGCAGCAGAACGGCGATGGTCAGCACGCCGCGCATCTTGGGCAGCTGTATGTAGCGGAACACCGCCCAGGGCGAGGCGCCGTCGATGCGCGCCGCCTGGAAATAGGCTTCGGGTATGGCCCGCAGGCCGGCATAGGCCAGCAGGGCGACCAGCGGCGTCCAGTGCCAGACTTCCATGAGCATCACGGTAATCCAAGCGTCCAGCGGCGCCGCGGTGTGGTCGAATTCGACGCCCAGGCCGTTGATCGCCACGCCCAGCAGTCCGATATCGGGCCGGGTGAAGATGATCCAGATCGTGCCAATCACGTTCCAGGGAATGAGCAGCGGCAGGGCAAGCAAGACCAGGCTGACGGAGACGCCCCAGCCGCGCTTCGGCATCGCCAGCGCGATCAGCACGCCGAGCGGTATCTCGATCAGCAGAACCAGGCCGGAGAACAGGAACTGACGCCACAGGGCGTCGTGCAGGCGCTTGTTCGCCAGCATCTCCTCGAACCATTCGATGCCGACGAAGTATCGCTCGCCGGGTCCGAAGATATCCTGAACCGAATAGTTCACGACCGTCATCAAGGGGATGATCGCCGAGATCGCGACGAGCACGAAAACCGGCAGTACCAGGAACCAGGCCTTGTTGTCTTCCCACTTGCCCATCGCTTGCCCCGCGCCTCAGGCGACCAGCCGGCCGTCCGCATAGAGCTTGGTGCGCTCAGGCGGAAAGGTCAGGAAGGCCTGCTCGCCGGGAACGTCCTGGTCCTCCGGCAGCTTGGCCTTGATGGTGTGCGCGCCCAAAGACAGGGTCGCGATCTTGTAATTGCCGAGATCCTCGACCCGCTTCACGGCAACCGGCACCGCGCCGTTTGCGCCGCTTTCGGCCAGGCTGAGATACTCGGGGCGGACGCCCAGTTCGAGCGCGCCTTGGACCGTCCCGGCCTTGTCGCTCAGGCGGCCGTCGAGCGGAATGCGCTGGCCGTCCACGACGGCGGCGCCCGGCTCGACCGCGCAGGGCAGGATGTTCATGCCCGGGCTGCCGATGAAGTAGCCGACGAAGGTGTGCTGCGGATCCTCGAACAGGTCCTGCGGCGTGCCCACCTGGACGATCTCGCCCTCGACCATGACCGCGACCTGATCGGCCAGGGTCAGCGCCTCGTTCTGGTCGTGGGTGACGTAGATCAGGGTCAGGTGGTAGCGCTCGTGAATCTGTTTCAGCTTGCGGCGCAGCTGCCACTTCAGGTGCGGATCGATGACCGTCAGCGGTTCGTCGAAGAGGATCGCGGCCACGTCGCTGCGCACCAGGCCGCGGCCCAGCGAGATCTTCTGCTTGGCGTCGGCACCCAGCGCCATGGCGCGCCTGCGCAGGTAGGGGGTCAGCTCCAGCATCTCGGCCACCTCGCCGACCCGGGCCTCGATCCGGGCCGCGTCGATCCCGCGGTTCTTCAGCGGGAAGGCCAGGTTCTCGTACACGGTCATCGTGTCGTAGATGACCGGGAACTGGAACACCTGTGCGATATTGCGGCGCTGCGGCGGCAGGTCGGTCACGTCCTCGCCGTCGTAGAGTACGCGCCCCTCCGTCGGCTGGATCAGTCCGGAGATCACGTTGAGCAGCGTGGTCTTGCCGCAGCCCGAAGGCCCGAGCAGCGCATAGGCGCCGCCGTCCCGCCAGACGTGGTCGTGGCGGCGCAGGGCATAGTCCGACTCCGCCTCGGGCTTCGGCAGGTAGGAGTGTGCGATCTGCTTCAACTCGATCCGTGCCACGGCCGCCTCCTACTGCGCCGCCAGGCTGGGGGTCGCGCCTTCCGGCGCCTCGACCAGCCCGCCGTCCCGGTCGAACACGAAGATGTGGCGCGGTTCGACAAAGACCCGGATCTCCTCGCCGAGGCCGAGGCTGTGCACGCCCTCCTCCTGGACGACCCAGGACGTGCCGCTGTGGGCGGCGTGGATGAAGGTCTCCGAGCCGCTGATTTCGGCCAGCTCCGCCGTGGCCTCGATCTCGATCTGATCGGGATTGCGGCGCGCGACGAAGAGGTGATTGGCCCGCACGCCGAAGCGGTAGCGCCCCGGGGCGAGCCGGCCCAGGTGGCCGCTCAGCGGAACGTGGATCACCGGGCCCAGGCGGGCTTCTCGGTCGACGACCTCACCCTCGATCATGTTCATCGGCGGGTCGCTGAACACCTGGCCAACACGCTCGCTGGTGGGGCGATGGTAGACCTCGATCGTCGGCCCGTTCTGCAGCACCCGGCCCTGGTCGAGCACCGCCGTGCTGCCGCCCAGCATCAGCGCCTCGAGCGGCTCGGTGGTGGCGTAGACGACGATCGAGCGCCCCTTCCGGAAGATCTCCTGAAGTTCGGTGCGCAGCTCCTCGCGCAGCTTGTAGTCCAGGTTGACCAGCGGCTCGTCGAGCAGCAGCAGCTCGGCCTCCTTGACCAGTGCCCGGGCCAGCGCCGTGCGCTGCTGCTGGCCGCCGGACAGCTCGTCCGGGAGGCGGTCGAGCAGCGGCTCGATCTTGAGCGACTCGGCCGCCGCCCTGACCTTGCGGTCGATCTCCGCACGGTCCTGCCCGCTTCGGCGCAACGGCGAGGCGATGTTGTCGTAGACGGTGAAGGAGGGGTAGTTGATGAACTGCTGATAGACCATGGCGACGCTGCGCTTGCGCACCGACAGGCCAGTGACGTCGCGGCCGTCGAGCAGCAGGCGCCCGGTGCTTGGCCGGTCGAGCCCGGCCATGAGGCGCATGAGCGAGGTCTTGCCCGAGAGCGTCGGGCCGAGCAGCAGGTTGAGCGAGCCCGGCCGCAGCTCCAGGCTGACGTCCGCCATATGAGTCTCGCCGCCCACGACCTTGCCGATCTGTTCAAGCACCAGCGTCATCGCACCGCCACCCGCGCCCCGTCGCCGGCGGTCCGGTCCTCGAGCCAGCCGGAAAGCCGTTCGCGGGTCTCCTTCGATATGTGCAGGCCGAGCTTGGAGCGGCGCCACAGAACGTCCTCGATGGACACCGCCCACTCCGCCTCCTTGAGATAGGCCAGCTCCGCCTCGTAGACGCCGTCGCCCAGGTGCTCTCCCAGCCCGCCGAGGTCGCGGGCGCCGTCCAGGATCCGCTCGACCCGGGTTCCATAGGCGCGCGCGTAGCGCCGGGCGAGCGCGTCCGGCAGCCAGGGCCGGGCGGCCCGGAGCTCGGCCAGGAAGCGCTCGAAATCGGCCCCCGGCAGGTCGCCGCCGGGCAGCACGGCTCGCTCCGTCCAGACCTGCCGCGAAAACCCCAGGAACGGCTGCAGCTTCGCGAGCGCGTGCTCGGCCAGTTTCCGGTAGGTCGTGATCTTGCCGCCGAAGATCGACATCAACGGCGCCCGTCCCTCGCCGGCGTCGATGTCGATCACGTAGTCGCGGGTCACGGCGGAGGCGTTCTCGCTGGCGTCCTCGTAGAGCGGCCGGACGCCCGAAAAGGTCCAGACCGAGTCCTCGGCCCGCACCGGTCTCGCCAGGTAGCGGTTCACGGCGTCGCAGAGGTAGGCGGTCTCGGTCTCGGTGATCCGCGCGGCGGCGGGATCCCCCTGGTAGGGGACCTCCGTCGTGCCGATCAGCGAGAAGTCCTGTTCGTAAGGGATGACGAAGACCACGCGCCGGTCGCTGTGCTGCAGGATATAGGCCTGCTCGCCCTCGAACAGCCGCGGCACCACGATATGACTGCCCTTGACCAGGCGCAGACCGCTGCGGCGGCGCACGTCGGCGACGTGGTCCGAGACCCCGGTGACCCAGGGGCCGGCCGCGTTGATCAGCGCACGGGCCCGCACCCGGCTCTCCGCTCCGCCCTCGGCCGGCGTCAGCGTGGCCTCCCACAGGCCGTCTCTGCGCCGCGCGCCGGTAAAGCGGGTGCGGACGCGCAGCTCGGCGCCGCGCGCGGCGGCATCCACGGCGTTCAGCACAACCAGGCGGGCATCGTCGACCCAGCAATCCGAATAGCTGAAGGCCTTGGTGAAGCTGTCGGCGAGCGGCCGGCCGACCGGGTCGTGCCGCAGGTCGATGGCGTGCGAGCCCGGCAGCTTCTCCCGCCCGCCCAGGTGATCGTAGAGGAACAGCCCCAAACGCAGCATCCAGGCCGGCCTCAGCTCCCGGCTGTGCGGCAGCACGAAGGTCATCGGCCGGATGATGTGCGGCGCGGCCCCGAGCAACACCTCGCGTTCGATCAGGGCCTCGCGCACCAAGCGGAATTCGTAGTATTCAAGGTAGCGCAGTCCTCCGTGGATCAGCTTGGTGCTGGCCGAGGAGGTGGCGCCGGCCAAGTCGTCCTGCTCGCAGAGCAGCACCTTGAGGCCGCGCCCGGCGGCATCGCGCGCAATGCCGGCACCGTTGATGCCGCCGCCCACGATCAGCAGATCATAAGGCCCGTCTTCGGCCGAAACTGGGCCGGTCAACTGGCGTCCTCCCCCACGCGGTCCGGTGCGAGCGTTACTTGCCGCCGTGCTACCGCCTGCCTCGGCGAGCGCTACCTGCACCCTCGGTTTCGAACCTTAGACCCGGGGCTGGCACTTCACAAACGAAAGTTAGCGTCCCGAGAATGTCAGAAAGTGAAAAGCGCGGGTTTCCGTTTCAGGGGCCGGTCCGCAGCTTCATTCGGCCGCCGCCGCGTCCGGCGCGGCGGCCTGGACCGAGACGCCGGCGGCGTCCAGCATGTCCCGCATGGCGGCCGGCGGCGGGCGGTCGGTGAACAGGACGTCGATCTGGGACAGGTTGCCGAGCCGCACCATGGCGCTGCGGCCGAACTTGCTGTGGTCGGCGGCGAGGAAGACCTGGCGCGAGTGCTCGATGATGGTCTGGGCGACCCGCACCTCGCGGTAGTCGAAATCGAGCAGCTCGCCCTCGTCGTCGATCCCGCTGATGCCGATGATGCCGATGTCCACCTTGAACTGGCGGATCAGGTCGATCGTGGCCTCGCCGACGATGCCGCGGTCGCGCGAGCGCACGACGCCGCCGGCGACGATCACCTCGAAATCCGCCTTGCCGCTCATGATGCCGGCGACGTTGAGGTTGTTGGTGATGACGCGCAGGCCCGAATGGTCCAGGAGCGCCTTGGCGACCTCCTCCGTCGTCGTGCCGATGTTGATGAACAGCGAGGCGTGGTCCGGAATGTGCCGGGCGACCTCGCGGGCGATGCGCTTCTTCTCCTCGAGGCACAGCACCTGGCGGGTCGAATAGGACAGGTTCTCCACGCTCGACGGCAGGCCGGCGCCGCCGTGGTAGCGCTGCAGCCTGGCGTCCTCGCAGAGCTCGTTGATGTCGCGCCGGATGGTCTGCGGCGTGACCTCGAGCTGCTGGGCCAGGGCCTCGATGGAAACGAAGCCGTGGCGCCGCACGAGGCTCAGGATGTGGTTCTGGCGCCGGCTGCGCGCGCTCATGACACGACCTTTCGGTAGGGGGCCAGGATACTGCATAACGGCGCGGGATGCGAAGCTCCACTTCGAGGGCGGGCCTTCGGACCTGTTTTGGGCCGCCGGATTAAGGACATTTTAACCTCCCCTGTGCTCACTGGTTCCAGCACCCCTGGGCCGGCCGTTTTGCGCATGCGAAGAAGCGTCTTGCCCGACTCCAAGGGCTTGGCTAGAGTGCGCTTCCGATAATTGCCGCGTTGCAGCATGGACTATCGGAACTTGGCGGAGCCAACATGGCGGAGATGACCAGGATGGACCCACGGCACGGTTATTATCTCGAAGACCTCTCCGTCGGCATGTCCGAGGCGTTTGCCAAGACCGTGACGGACGCCGACATCGCTGGCTTCGCCGACATCACTGGCGACACCAACCCGGTCCATCTCGACCACGATTTCGCCGCGGACACCATGTTCAAGGAGCGTATCGCCCACGGCATGCTGTCGGCCGGCTTCATCTCGGCGGTGCTGGGCACGCGCCTGCCGGGGCCGGGCTGCATCTACCTGAGCCAGTCGCTCAGGTTCCGCGCGCCGGTCATGATCGGCGATTACGTGGAGGCCAGCGCCACCGTCAAGGAAGTGAACCGCGAGAAGCAGCGCATCGTCCTCGAGACCGTCTGCAAGGTGGGCGACAAGGTGGTGCTCGACGGCGAGGCCCTGCTCATGGTTTCGCGCCGGGCGGACCTGATCAACGCGGCCGAGTGAACGGCCGCCCGCGCACTTCCGGCTTTACCCCCCTATCCAGGAACCCGCTGCCGGGCTAGTTTGCTGCCCGGCCAGGAGCTTGCAGAAAGGCGCGGGAAGGCACTCGAGGCATGGCGATTTTCCGGCACACAGACGGTCTACCGCCCGAGGCCCGCGGCGCCGTGGTGGCGATCGGCAACTTCGACGGCGTGCACCTGGGCCACCGGGCCCTGCTCGCCGAGGGGCTGCGGCTGGCGGAGGGCCTGGACGCGCCGCTCGGCATCCTGACCTTCGAGCCCCATCCCCGCTCTGTGTTCCGGCCGCAGGACCCGCCGTTCCGCCTGACGCCCCTGCGTGCCAAGACACATGCCCTGGAGGCCTTGGGAGTCGCGCATCTCTATGTCCTGCATTTCGATACCGCCTTCGCGGCCGAGACCGCCGAGGCCTTCGTGCGCAAGATCCTGGTCGAGGGTTTGGCCGCCCGCCATGTCGTGGTCGGCCAGGATTTCCGCTTCGGACACAAGCGCCTCGGCGACGCGGCGCTGCTGGAGGCCCTGGGGCGGGATTTCGGCTTCGGAGTCAGCGCCCTGGCGCCGATCGCCGCCGAGGACGGCGTGATCTTTTCCTCCTCCACGATCCGGCGTTGCCTGCGCGACGGCCAGCCCGCCGAGGCGGCCCGCCTGCTCGGCCGGCCCTGGCAGATCGAAGGCCGGGTCGAGCAGGGCGACGAGCGCGGCCGCGCGCTGGGCTTTCCGACGGCGAACCTCGGCATCGACGACTATCTGGTGCCGGCGCTGGGCGTCTATGCGGTGCGGGTGATGATCGACGAGGCCGAGGACGGCGCCTGGCAGACCGGCGTGGCCAATCTGGGCCGCCGTCCGACGGTGGACGGTAGCCGTATCCTTCTGGAAGTCCATCTGTTCGATTTCGCGGGCGATCTCTATGGCCGCCACCTGCGCGTCCAGTTGATCGATTTCCTGCGCCGGGAAAAGAAGTTTGACGGCCTGGAGGGTTTGCGGGCACAAATCGCCGAGGATTGCCGCCAGGCCCGGGCGATTCTGGCTCGCTAGCATGCCCGCGGCCGGCCGTGGGCGCGTAGCCACATTGAGAGATGGAGCGAGAGAGTCTCGCCATGAGCGTCGACTACAAAGACACCGTGTTTCTGCCGAAGAGCGAGTTTCCGATGCGCGCGGGCCTGCCCAAGCGCGAGCCGGAGATCCTGGCGCGCTGGCAGGAGATGAGGCTTTTCGACCGCCTGCGCGAGACCGCCCGGGGCCGCGAGAAATTCATCCTGCACGACGGCCCGCCCTACGCCAACGGCCACCTGCACATGGGCCACGCGCTCAACAAGATCCTCAAGGACGTGATCAATCGTTCCCAGCAGATGCTGGGCAAGGACGCCCACTACGTGCCGGGCTGGGACTGCCACGGCCTGCCGATCGAGTGGAAGATCGAGGAGGGCTACCGCGAGCGCGGTCAGGACAAGGACTCGGTGCCGGTAGTCGAGTTCCGGCGCGAATGCCGCGAGTTCGCCAAGAAGTGGGTCGGCATCCAGACCGAGGAGTTCCGGCGCCTCGGCGTCGAGGGCGACTTCCGCCGGCCCTACACCACCATGTCCTTCGATGCCGAGGCGCAGATCGCGCGCGAGATCGGCAAGTTCCTGATGAACGGCGGTCTCTATCGCGGCTCCAGGCCGGTGCTGTGGTCGGTGGTCGAGAAGACCGCGCTCGCCGACGCCGAAGTCGAGTACCACATGCACACCTCGACCATGATCTGGGTGCGCTTCCCGGTGATCGCGGCGTCCCGGCCCCAGCTCGAGGGCGCCTCGGTCGTCATCTGGACCACGACGCCCTGGACCATCCCGGGCAACCGGGCGGTCGCCTTCGACCGGGCCTCGGCCTATGGGGTCTGGCAGGTCGAGACGGTGACGGAAACGAGCGCGGCCGCGGCCGGCGAGAAGCTGGTGGTCGCCGACGAGCTGGCCGAGTCGCTGCGCCAGGCCGTCGGTATCGAGACATGGCAACGCCTCGGCGGGGCCGAGGGTTTGGCCGATACGGTGCTCGCCCATCCCCTGCGCGGCCGGGGTTACGAATTTCCCGTGCCGATCCTGCCGGCCGGCTTCGTCACAATGGACCAGGGCACCGGCTTCGTGCACATCGCGCCGGGCCACGGCGCCGACGACTTCGAGCTCGGTCTCGAACACGGTCTGCCCATGCCCATGACCGTCGACGGCGACGGCCGATTTACCGCCGAGGCGCCGGGCTTCACCGGCAAGACGGTCTATACCGCCGAGGGCAAGCACGGCGACGCCAACCCCGCCGTGCTCGAAGCGCTGGAGGCCGACGGCGCGCTGCTCGCCAGCGGCCGCCTTAAGCACGAGTATCCTCATTCCTGGCGCTCCAAGGCGCCGCTCATCTTCCGCAACACGGCGCAGTGGTTCATCTCCATGGAGACCAACGACCTGCGGAAGAAGGCGCTCGAGGCGATCGAGGCGACCCGCTTCGTGCCCGCCGCGGGCAAGGTGCGGCTGCGCTCCATGATCGCGCAGCGGCCCGACTGGTGCGTGTCGCGCCAGCGTGCCTGGGGCGTGCCGATCCCGATCTTCGTACACAAACAGAGCGGCGAGCCGCTACGCGACCAGAAGGTCATCGACCGCGTCGCCGAGATCTTCGAGGCCGAGGGCGCCGATGCCTGGTACCTGAGCGACCCGCAACGCTTCCTGGGCAACGACTGCAGCGCCGACGACTACGAGCAGGTCACCGACATCATCGAGGTCTGGTTCGAGTCCGGTTCGACCCACGCCTTCGTGCTCGAGGCGCGGCCCGAGCTCGCCTGGCCGGCCTCGCTCTACCTCGAAGGCTCGGACCAGCACCGCGGCTGGTTCCACTCCTCGCTACTGGAGGCTTGCGGCACCCGCGGGCGCGCGCCCTACGAGGCGGTGCTCACCCACGGCTTCACGCTCGACGAGGAGGGCCGCACCATGTCCAAGTCCCAGGGCATAGGCATGTCGCCCCAGGACATCGTCTCGGAGAGCGGCGCCGACATCATCCGGCTCTGGGTGGTCGCCTCGGATTACACGACTGACCTGCGCGTCGGTCCCGCGATCCTGCGCCATCAGACCGACGCCTACCGCCGCCTGCGCAACACCCTGCGCTACCTGATCGGCAACCTGGCCGGCTTCGATGAGTCGGAGCGCCTGCCGGTCGAGGAGATGCCGGAGCTCGAACGCTGGGTGCTGCACCGGCTCTCGGAGCTGGACGAGATCGTGCGCAGAGACTGCGGCGAGTTCGATTTTCACGACGTCTATCAGGCGCTGCATACCTTCTGCGCCGTCGACCTCTCGGCCTTCTACTTCGACATCCGCAAGGACTCGCTCTACTGCGACCGCCCCGACTCGGCCGGGCGCAGGGCCTGCCGCACGGTGCTCGACCACGTGTTCTCCTGCCTGACCGCCTGGCTGGCGCCGATCCTCTGCTTCACCGCCGAGGAGGCCTGGTGGGCGCGCGGCGGCGGGCCGGAGGAGAGCGTGCACTTGCGGCTCTTCCCCGAGGTGCCGGCCGCGTGGCGCGATGACGCGCTGGCCGAAAGGTGGGCCAGAGTCCGCGAGGTGCGCCGCGTGGTGACCGGCGCACTGGAGATCGAGCGCGCCGAGAAGCGCATCGGCTCCTCGCTCCAGGCCCACCCGCTGGTCCACGTCGGGGTGCCGGAGCTGCGCGAGGCGATCGACGGCCTGGACCTGGCCGACATCGCGATCACATCGGACCTGACCCTGTCGGACGATGCCGCGCCGGCGGAGGCCTTCACCGTGGAGGAGGTGCCGGGCGTGGCGGTTGTGGTCGGGCCGGCCGGCGGCGAGAAATGCCAGCGCTGCTGGAAGGTGCTGCCCGAGGTCGGCGGCCATGACGACGTTCCGGGTACCTGCGATCGCTGCGCCGACGCGGTGCGGCATCTGGGCGGGCCGGGGCACTAGGGCCGGGCGCCGTGGAGCGGATCCGGACACAGCTCGCCCTGGGCCTGGCGGCCGTGGTCCTGCTGTTCGACCAGATCACCAAGTGGCTGATCGTCGCCGTGGTCATGCAGCCGCCGCGGGTGGTCGAGGTCACTGGCTTCTTCAATCTCGTGCTGACCCACAACACGGGCATCAGCCTGGGCATGTGGTCGGGGGCGTCGCCCTGGAAGCCCTGGGTGCTGAGCGGCCTGGCGCTGGCCATCGTGGCCGGCCTGCTGGTCTGGCTGCGGCGCCAGGTCCGGACGCTGCCGGCCCTGGCCATCGGGCTGGTCGTCGGCGGGGCGGTCGGCAACGTGATCGACCGGTGGCATGCTCCCGGCGTGATCGACTTTCTCGACTTCCACGCCTTCGGCTGGCACTGGTGGGCCTTCAATGTGGCGGACAGCGCGATTTCGGTGGGCGTCGTCTTGCTGGTATTCGATGGCTTGTTCCTGGACCGCGAGGAGAGTACATAAAGTAACAAAATGTATGAGCCGGAGAGAACGAGGCGCGTAATGAAAGCCAATCGGCCACTGGGGATGGCGGCGGTAGGCTTGCTTGTGGCGCTTACCGCCTGCGAAGGCGTAAAGGAGCAATTCGGGCTGGGCAAGCAGGCGCCGGACGAGTTTCGGGTCGAGGCGCGCGCGCCCTTGAGCATGCCGCCGGACTTCAACCTCCGTCCACCGGAGCAGGGCACCGCGCGGCCCCAGGAAGGCACCACCCAGGAGCAGGCGCGCCGCACCGTCTTCAGGGCCGGCGAACCTTCGGACAAGCCGGCCAACGGCACGTTCGTGGGGGCTGCACGCTCGCCGAGCGAACGGGCGCTCCTGGCGGCCGCCGGAGCAGGGCAGGCCGATCCCAACATCCGCGCGATCGTCGATAGCGAAACCGGACTTCTGAACGATCAGGACAAGGGGTTCCTGGACTTCCTCGTGTTCTGGCGGGACCCCGAACCGTCCGGCACGGTGGTCGATGCCGAGAAGGAAACCCGGCGGCTGCGCGAGAACGCCGCGCTCGGCAAGGGCGTCACCGAGGGCGAGACGCCAACCATCGAGCGCCGGAAGAAGGCCCTGTTCGAAGACCTGTTCTGAGCGACCGGACACCCGGCGGGCATCCCGCGGTTGTTCGCGGGGCCATCAGCGCCATATAGACACGGGAAGACGCGCGCCCCGGCGCGCGGCACCTATCGTGATTCATGTGAGCTGGAGGCCCAATGCGTGCTGCCGCCCCGATGCACCGCCGTGCCCTGACGATCCGGGCAGGCGTCTTGGCCCTCGCCGTGGTGACCCTGTTCGCGGGCAGGCCGCAGGCGAAGGTCTTCGAGCCCGAAACCTTTACCCTGGACAACGGCCTGCGGGTGGTGGTGATCACCAACCGGCGGGCACCGATCGTCACCCACATGGTCTATTACAGGGTCGGGGCCGCCGACGAGACGCCCGGCGAGTCGGGCCTCGCCCATTTTCTCGAACATCTCATGTTCAAGGGTACCGAGACACTGGGGCCCGGCGAGTTCTCCGAGATCATCGCGGCCAACGGCGGCACCGAAAACGCGTTCACCAGCTCGGACTACACCGGGTATTACCAGAGCGTGGCGCGCGACCGGCTCGAGATCGTCATGAAGCACGAGGCCGACCGCATGACCAATCTGCGGCTGAGCGACGAGCTGGTCGATCCCGAGCGCGAGGTGGTCCTGGAGGAACGGCGCAGCCGCATCGGCAACGAGCCGGGCAGCCAGCTCTGGGAGATGATCGGCGCGACGATGTTCCTGAACCATCCCTACCGCCGGCCGGTCATCGGCTGGGAGCACGAGATCCGCCAGCTGAGCACCGAGGGCGCGCTGGCCTTCTACCGGCGCTGGTACGCCCCCAACAACGCGATCCTGAGCATGCGGCGCGCAGCGTCACCCTGGAAAGCGAGCAGGTCCGCCAGCCGTCGTTCTCGATCAGCTATCTGGCGCCGAGCTACAACAAGGACGCCAACCGGCACGCCTATGCCCTGCAGGTGCTCGACGACATCATGGGCGGCGGCGCGACCAGCCGGCTGTACCGCGCCCTGGTCGTCGAACGGGGTCTGGCCGCCAGCGCCGGCACCCACTACGACGCCAGCAGCCTGGACCTGACCACCTTCGTGTTCCGCGCCTCGCCGCGCATCGGCATCGAGGTCGACGCGCTCGAGGCCGCGCTGCGCGCCGAGATCGCCCGGGTCCTGGCCGAGGGGGTGAGCGAGGCGGAGGTCGCCGCCTCCAAGCGCCGGCTCAAGGCCCTGGCGGTCTACGCCCGCGACAGCCTGAGCACCGGCGCGCGCGTCATCGGCGCGGCGCTGACGACCGGGCAGAGCGTGGAGGACGTCGAGGCCTGGCCCGAGCGCATCGACGCCGTCACCGCCGCCCAGGTGAACGAGGCCGCCAAGGCGCTCGTGCGCGACACCCACTCGGTGACGGCCTACCTGCTGCCGAAGCCGACTACCTGAACGGACTGCATGCCATGCCCCTGCGCGCCTTCTTGACCGCCGTCGTCCTGATTCTGCTCGCGAGCCTGCCGGCCCGCGCCGTCGAGGTCCAGCGGGTGATCAGCCCGGGCGGCGTCGAGGCCTGGCTGGTCGAGGATCACAGCAACCCGATCATCTCGCTCGAACTGGCGTTCCGCGGCGGCGCCGCGCTCGACCCCGCGGGCCGCGAGGGCCTCGCCAACCTGGTCTCCGGCCTGCTCGACGAGGGCGCCGGCGCGCTCGACTCCCAGGCCTTCCAGGCGCGCCTGGCGGATCTCTCGATCGGGCTCTCGTTCGATGCCGGCCGCGACACCTTCGGCGGCAACCTGCGCACCCTCACCGAAAACCGCGACACGGCTTTCGGCCTGCTGCGCCTGGCGCTCGGCCAGCCGCGCTTCGACGCCGAGCCGGTGGAGCGCATCCGCGGCCAGATCCTGGCCCGCGTGCGCCGCAACGCCGAGGACCCGGACCGGATCGCCGGCCGCACCCTCAGGCGGCTGTTCTTTCCCGGCCATCCCTACGGCCGCCCGGTCGACGGTACGCCCCAGAGCATCGCCGCGATCACCGCGGACGACCTCCGGCGCTTCGTCGCCGAGCGTCTGGGCCGCGACGCCCTGAAGGTCTCGGTGGTCGGTGATATCACGGCGGCGCAGCTGGCGCCGCTGCTCGACAAGACCTTTCTCGCCTTGCCCGCAGCCGCCGCGCCGGCCAGGGTCGCCGAGACCGAGCCGCAAGGCAGCGGCGAGGTGGTGGTGATCCGCAAGGACATCCCGCAGAGCGTCGTGGCGCTCGGCCACGCCGGCCTCAAGCGCGACCACCCGGACTTCTACGCGGCCTATGTCGTGAACTACATCCTGGGCGGCGGCGGCTTCGCCTCGCGGCTCTACGAGGAGGTCCGCGAGAAGCGCGGCCTGGCCTACTCGGTGCACGCCTACCTCTACCCGCAAGACCACGCGGCCATGCTGATCGGCGGTGTGGCCACGGCGAACGCCCGGGTCGGCCAGTCGCTCGCGCTGATCCGCCAGGAATGGGCGCGCATGGCCGAGAGCGGTCCCACCGCCGAGGAGCTGGCGGCCGCCAAGACCTTCCTGACCGGCTCCTACCCGCTGCGCCAGAGCAGCTCGGGGCGGATCGCCGGCATGCTGCTCGGCATCCAGCTCGAGGACCTGGGCATCGACTACATCAACCGGCGCAACGACTACATCGAGGCGGTGACCCTCGAGGACGCCAAGCGCGTCGCCCGCCGGCTCTACCGCGCGGACCAGCTGACCGTCGTCGTGGTCGGCCAGCCCGACGGCATCGAGCCGACCCGGGAGGCGCCCGACGGCGGCAGCTGAGAGCCCGTCCTTTCCAGTGGGGCCGCGGCGAGATCTTCGGTGCGGCCCGCCGGGCTCCGATCTCGAGCCGGCACGAGCCGTCCCGAACGGCTATTGGAGATGCCGTGAGGGACCGGAGTCGTCACGAAGGTTGAGCGTCTCGATGAAGCACTCGGACGACTGTATCCAGGCAGCGGAGGTTATCGGAAAAATGCCTCCGTTCTAAGGAGTTGCGGAGGCAATCCGGGCCCGCTCGGCGCGCCGTTCTTGTTTCTCGTCCTACGCTATCGGCATGGAAGCCGACCGCGACGCCCTGTTTTTCGATCGGACGTTCGTGCTCCGCTACCTGCGCATTCCTGTCCCCAATCATCATCAAATCTCTGTGTTGTGACTTTTCCCACATTGTCGGTTGGCGGTAAGTGTTCGTATGCGCGTAAGCGTAGAAAAAAACGATAAGCACTGGATTTGACCCGGTTTCGTGGCGGGTTGCGGATTTGGGCAAACGTGGGGGTGGGTGGTTTCTTTCGTAGTTGATGGGTGACAGGCGTCCGATGGACGAATGCCGCCGGTGCGGATTGTATCATCCCTCGATGAACTCGAAGACGGCCATGCGGGCCTCGCTGTGGCTGGCAAACCGTCGGCGATCGATGATCTCGCTTTCGAGGGTGGTGAAAAAGCTCTCACACAGCGCATTGTCGAAGCGATCGCCGACCGAGCCCCGACCGAGCCCATGGACGGGCGTACGCCGGCAATTCGTGGGGATCTTGTCCAGCTCGGGAGGGCCAAGCTTCCAAACGACTGGTACGCCGTAGCGACCCCGACGGATGAAGCGGCGTAGGTGAAACAGCAGCGAGTCGAAAGGACGAGGTTCTCATGGCAAATTCGGACGCAGCAGACAATCCCTTCGAGGATATCCCGAGGCCGCCGGAAGAGGCCGGCCAGATCGATGAAATCGCCGATCTCACGGCGCAGCTGCAGGACATGCGCTATCCGGCCCCGGCGCGGGTTCTGCGGGGCGTTCATCCCAAGTCCCACGGCTGCGTCAGGGCCTCTTTCGAGGTTCGCCGGGATATCGCCGAGGATCTCCAGGTCGGGCTCTTCGCCAAACCCGGCAAACGCTACCGCGCCTGGATCCGCTTTTCCAACGCGGCGGTCCGCGTCGAGCACGACCTCAAGGACGGCAAGCACGGCAGTCGGGGCATGGCCGTCAAGGTCCTGGACGTCAAGGGCGAGGTCCTGCTCGAAGACGGCGGCGAACGCAATCAGGATTTCCTGATGATCAACCAGCCGGCCTTCGCTTTCGCCAACGCGGAGGACTACCTGCGGCTGACCAAAACCATCCGGGAGAACAACGACGACGCGACGCGGTTCTTCGCGCCTCTCCAGGTCGAGGTTCCCGGTGTCTCCGACGAACAGAAGGCGCGGATCTTGCGAACGTTCAAGCTGGTCCAGCAGCTCCAGTCCGTGCCTGTCGCCAATCCGCTCGAGGTCCGCTACTTCGGCGCGGCGCCGTTCCTGTTCGGCGCCAACCGGGTGATGAGATTCTCCGCGGAACCCTGCGATGGCGAAAAGCCGCAGGTGCTCCCCGAGACCCCTTCGGAAGACTATCTGCGCGAAGCGCTGATAAAGACCCTGCAGCAGAAGCAGGACATCTGTTTCGACTTCAAGGTCCAGGTACGCGGCAAGGGCGAGGAGCTCGATATCGAGGACGCCTCGACGGTTTGGGACGAGACGGAGACACCCTATGTCGATGTCGCCAAGATCACGATCCCGGCGCCGCAAAAAAATATCGACGGCTCAAAGCAGGTCGAACGCTGCGAGGCCCTGGTCTTCACGCCCTGGCATTCCTTGGCGGATCACCAGCCCCTGGGCAGCATCAACCGCCTGCGCAAGGCGGTCTATCTCGCCTCGGAGGCCCATCGCGCCGTCGGTGGGAAAGACCGGTAGTGGATGCGGGTTATGAGTTTTCGCAAGGAGGGAACGATGCTTGGGAAACGGATTCTCGTCTGTGCCTCGCTCGGCGCGGCCCTGACCGCCTGCGCGCCGCAATTGCCGGAGAACACGCCCTTTACCGAGGCCCGGTGGCTTGAACAGAACTGGACCCCCGACGCGCGGTACTGGTTCCACCATACCACGCAGGGGACTTCGACCCTGCCGGTCCCCTATGAGTGGTTCGTCGCCCTGGAACAGCCGCGCCTCTGGCTGTTCGGCGATCCGCCGATGTTGAAGGACAGCGCCTACTTGAGGCGCTTCGGCTTCATCCCCAGCCCCAGATCCTTCGACCTGGATGCCGCGGCGCTCGGGACCTACGGTTACGGCCCGGAGGACAAGGCGGCCTATGCTCGCCGGGCCTTCGCTTACGACGAGGCGAAGTTCCCCGGCAATCCGGACGGTCTGCCGGTCGGTTTCGCGCGTCTGAAGGATGCCAGGGACCCGATCACCGACGAGAAACTGCCGGATCAGATCGGTTTCACCTGCGCCGCCTGTCATACCGGCCACCTGGAGTACCGCGGCGTCAGCCTGCGGATCGACGGCGCACCGGCGCTCACCGATCTCGAAAAGTTCCGCGAGTCGCTCAAGCTTGCCCTCGCCTACACCAAATTCGTCCCCTTCCGGTTCGGCCGCTTCGCCGACCGGGTGCTCGGCCCGGGCCACACCCCGCAGCAGGAGGCGGCCCTCAAGAGTCGACTCGACGCGCTCATCGAGTTTGGGAAGTCCCGCAATGAGATCACCGATCCCGTGTTCGAGCGGAACGTGGAGGAAGGATTCGCCCGTCTCGATGCCTTGAACAGGATCGGCAACCAGGTGTTCTTCGATAACTTCCTTGCACCGGGGGGCGACAAGCAGCTCGCGATCGCCAACCTCGCGCCGATATCGGCTCCGGTCAACTATCCGCATATCTGGGACACCTCCTGGTTCCTGTGGGTGCAGTACGACGCCTCGATCATGCAGCCCATGGTCCGCAATGCCGGCGAAGCCCTCGGCGTCAGGGCCAAGGTCAACCTGGTGGACGCCGGCGACACCCTCTACCGCTCCGCGGTCGAGGTGAGCGAGATCTTCGACCTGGAACAGCTCCTGGCCGGCGACGATCCCTTCAAGGGTGGCGGCAAGCCCGGGTTCAAGGGCCTTCGGGCGCCGAAATGGCCCGAGGACCTGTTGGGGCCGATCGATGCCGGGAAGAGGGATCGAGGCCGCGAACTCTACGTCGAGCATTGCCAGGAATGCCACCTGCCGGCGGTCAACGACCCCGACGGGGCGTTCTGGAGGGGCAAGCACTGGACGCCACCGGACCGGGCGGGGCAGAGGTATCTCAAGCTGACCGAAAAGCGGGTCGATCATATCGGCACCGATCCGGCCCAGGCGGCGGTCATGGTGGAGCGCCGGGTCAAGGTCCCGGCCCACCTCGAGATCAATCCGAACGAGCTCTGCGGTGAGGAGGGCGGCAAGGTCGTCACCGAAACACTCTTCGCCTTGGCTTTGGGCGCGGTGGTCGAGAAGACCGCGGAGAAATGGTATGACGAACACGAGGTCCCGCGGCGCGCGCGGGACCGCATGAACGGTTATCGGCCCAACTGCCTCCGGGCGAAGATGATCTACAAGGCCCGCCCCCTGGACGGGATCTGGGCGACCGCGCCTTATCTGCACAACGGCTCGGTGCCGAACCTCTACGAGATGCTGTCGCCGGCCGACGAACGGCCCGAGACGTTCTGCCTAGGCAGCCGCCTCTTCGATCCGCAGAAGGTGGGCTACAGCACCGAATGCGTGTCGGGCGCCTTCGAGCTCGACACAACGAAGGACGGCAATCGCAATACGGGTCACGAGTTCAAGGACGGCCCGCTGGACAAGGGGGTATTCGGCCCCGCCCTGGACCACGAAGAGCGCATGGCCTTGATCGAGTATCTGAAGAGCCTTTGAGGCCGGGAAACTCGTAACGTCTTGCCCGCCTGGGGCGATGTCTCGGGCCGAATGCGCCCGGCTGGTTTCGATTTCGCGGGTATCATGGCATTGCCGGTTGGCACCAGGGCCGCGCCCGCCGCGGCCGGACGGGTCAATTGAGAGTCGAAGTGATCCTGAAGATCGGATAAGGCCTGAGTATAGCCAGGGAACCAAACCGTCGTTCATGTCCAGCGTACGGATCGGGGTCAATGCCGCCGCTGGCGAACTTGGTTGCGTGTCGAAGACCGGATCGCCTCGTACCGAAGGGCGCGCCGAATGTCGCCCCGGCTTCCGGCCGCGGCGCGACTCTGCTAGGGTGCTTGGCGAGCCCCTGGAGCCCGTTCCCCGATGCTCTACGAGCACCTGAGCGAAACCTGTCTGGCCGCCCGGATCGGCGAAGGCGGGCTGTCCGACGAGGCGCTCGCCCGCGCGCTCGAGGCGGCCGGCCCGTCGCTCGCGGGCCTGCGGGCGGCCCGGGAGGACGGCAGCCTGCCGCTGCTCGGTTTGCCCGGGCGCTCGGACGACCTCGCGGCCTGCCGCCCTGTGGCCGCGGCCTACCGCGAGCGCTTTGCCGACGTCGTTGTGCTCGGCACCGGCGGCTCCTCGCTCGGCGGGCAGGCGCTCGCGGCGCTGGCCGGCGGCGGCGCGGCGGCCGGGCGGCCGCGTCTGCATTTCGTCGACAACGTCGATCCCGAGACCTTCGGGACGCTCCTGGCCGGGCTGGACCTGACGCGGACCGGCCTGCTCGCCGTCTCGAAGTCGGGCGGCACGGCGGAGACCCTGGCCCAACTTTTCGCGATCCTGCCCGCGCTCGAGGCGGCCGCGGGGGCCGGGGACCTGGCCGGGCGGGTCACGGTGATCACCGAGCCCGGGCCCTCCCCGCTGCGCGCTCTGGCCGAGCGCAGAGGCGTCCCCTGCCTGGACCACGACCCTGGGATCGGCGGCCGCTTCTCGGTGCTGTCCAACGTCGGGGCCCTGCCGGCCATGATCGCCGGCCTGGACGCGGCGGCCCTGCGCGCCGGCGCCGCCGCCGTGCTGGACCAGGCCCTGGCCGCGGCCGATCCGGCTGACGCGCCGCCGGCCCTGGGCGCGGCGCTTTCGGTCGGGCTGCTGGGCGAGCGCCGGATCAGCCAGACCGTGCTCATGCCCTATGTCGACCGCCTGGCTGCCTTCGCCCTCTGGTACCGGCAGCTCTGGGCCGAGAGCCTGGGCAAGGACGGCGCCGGCACGACGCCGATCGACGCCCGGGGCGCGGTCGACCAGCACAGCCAGCTTCAGCTCTACCTGGCCGGCCCGCGCGACAAGATGTTCACCCTGGTCCGGCTCGATACCGCCGGTGCGGGCCCGTCGATCGATCCGGGACCCGCCGGGGACGAGGCGCTGTCCTATCTGAAGGGCCGCACCCTGGGCGACCTGATGGACGCCATGGCGCGTGCCACGGCGGAGACCCTGGCGCGGAACGGCCATCCGATCCGCGTGATCCGTCTCGCGCGCCTCGACGAGGAGGTTCTGGGCGCGCTCCTCATGCACTTCATGCTGGAGACCATCATCGCCGCCGACCTGCTGGGCGTGAACGCCTACGACCAGCCGGCGGTCGAGGAAAGCAAGGTGCTGGCCCGGCGCTACTTGGCAGGGGAAATCCAGGGGCGCGCGCCATGACGCTGCGCCGCCTGCCCGAGACCCTGGTCAACCGGATCGCCGCCGGCGAGGTGGTCGAGCGCCCGGCCGCCGCGGTCAAGGAGCTGGTCGAGAACGCGCTGGACGCGGGCGCCCGGCAGGTCGACGTGGTGCTGCGCGACGGCGGCCGGGGCTTCATCTCGGTGAGCGACGACGGCTGCGGCATGACGCCCGAGGAGCTGGCCCTGGCGGTCGAGCGCCACGCCACCTCGAAGCTGCCCGACGACGACCTGGTCAACATCGCGACCCTCGGCTTCCGCGGCGAGGCGCTGCCCTCGATCGCGGCGGTCAGCCGCCTCACGGTGGCGAGCCGCGCGGCCGGCGCCGCCGAGGCCTGGAGCCTGAGCGTCGAGGCTGGGCGCAAGGGCAGGCCGCAGCCCGCCGCCCAGCCGCCGGGCACCCGGGTCGAGGTGCGCGACCTGTTCTTCGCCACGCCGGCGCGGCTCAAGTTCCTGAAGGCGGCGCGCACCGAGCTGGGCCACGCCCAGGACGCGGTCCGGCGCCTCGCCATGGCCCATCCCGAGGTCGGCTTCACCCTGGCCGACGAGGCGCGGTCCGTGCTGCGCCTGGCGCCCTGCGACGGCGAGCTTTTCGAGGCGCGGCTCGCGCGCCTGGCCGCCGTCATGGGCCGCGACTTCGCCCAGAACGCGCTCTCCGTCGAGGCCCTGCGCGAGGACCTGCGGCTGACCGGCTACATTGGCCTGCCGACGCTCAACCGCGGCAACGCGCAGCATCAGTACCTCTTCGTCAACGGCCGCCCGGTCCGCGACCGGCTGCTGCACGGCGCGGTGCGCGGCGCCTACCAGGATTTCCTGGCCCGCGACCGCCACCCCCTGGTCGCCCTCTTCCTCGAACTGCCGGCCGAGGCGGTCGACGTCAACGTCCACCCGGCCAAGACCGAGGTGCGCTTCCGCGAGCCGGGCCTGGTGCGCGGCCTGATCGTCGGCGCCTGCCGGCACGCCCTGGCCGAAGCCGGCCACCGGGCCGCGACCACCGTGGCCGGCGCGGCGCTGGGCGCGCTCAGGCCGCACGCGGGACCGGGCCTGCCCTACGCGCAGGCGGCGAGCGGCGGTGGCTTGGCCGAGGCGGCGGCCGCCTACCACGCGCCGCTGCCGGGATTGGCCGATACGCCCGCCGCGCGCCCGGCCGAGGTCCCGCCCTCCGCCACGGACGAGGCGGACAGCGAGACGGCCGAGGCCTATCCCCTGGGCGCGGCCCGGGGCCAGCTACACGCCACCTATATCGTCGCCCAGACCGGCGACGGCATCGTCATCGTCGACCAGCACGCGGCCCACGAGCGCCTGGTCTACGAGCGCATGAAGCAGCAGCTGAGCGAGCGGGGCGTAGCCGCCCAGATGCTGCTGATCCCCGAGGTGGTCGAGCTCGACGAGGGCGCGGCCGCGCGCCTGACCTCGCGCGCCGGCGAGCTGGCCGAGCTCGGCCTCGGCCTCGAGCCCTTCGGCCCGGGCGCGGTGGTGGTGCGCGAGGTGCCGGCCTTGCTGGGCGAGGTCGACGCCCAGGGCCTGCTGCGCGACCTGGCCGACGAGCTGGCCGAGTTGGGCGAGGCGCTGACCGTCAAGGAGCGGCTCGAGGAGGTCTGCGGCACCCTGGCTTGCCACGGCTCGGTGCGCGCCGGGCGCCGGCTCAACGCGGCGGAGATGAACGCGCTGCTGCGCCAGATGGAGGCGACGCCGCACTCCGGCCAGTGCAACCACGGCCGGCCGACCTACGTCGAGCTCAAACTCGCCGACATCGAGAAACTTTTCGGCCGGCGCTAGTACGACCTTTCGAAATCGGACGGTTCGTGACAGTTTGCCGCGGGCCTCGGCACGGACTGGTTCTCGGACCGCGACCCGAGGACCTTTTCTTGACCAGGACGCCCGAAATCGGGACCGGGCATCACTCCGACGGCGAAGCGGGACCAGGGGGCGGCATGATCGATCATCGGGGGCGGGGCTGATGCGGCTGCTGCTGTCTTGTCTCTTCATCGAGCTGTTGGGCATGGGGATCATGATTCCCCTGCTGCCCTTCATGGCGCTCAGGTTCGGCGCCGGCCCGCAGGAGGTCACCCTCCTGGTGGCGACGAACTCGCTGGCGGTGCTGCTCATGGCGCCGATCTGGGGGCGGCTGAGCGACCGCTGGGGCCGCAAGCCGGTGCTGCTGACCGCCTTCCTCGGCGCATCCGCCGCCTTCCTGGTCCTGGCCTTCGCCGACAGCCTGTGGATGCTCTTCGCGGCGCGGGCGCTGGCCGGGTCGCTGAGCGGCGACATCGCCGCCGGGCCGGCCTACGTGTCCGACGTCAGCACGCCCGAGCGCCGCGCGAAGTCGATGGGGCTGCTCGGCGCGGCCTTCGCGCTCAGCTTCACCATCGGACCGGGCCTGGGCGCCACCCTGGCGGGCGCCGATCCGGCGACGGCCGACTTCCGCACGCCGGCGCTGCTATCCGCGGGGCTGGCCGCCACGGCCTTGGTCCTGGGTTTGATCTTCCTGCCCGAGTCGCGCCGACCGGGCGCCCAGCCGAAGCCCGAGGCCGGGCGCAACCTGCGCCGCATTCTCGCCGAGCTTCACTATCCGAACCTGCCGCTGATCACCGCGATCCTGTTCCTGATCGGCTTCGTGTTCGTCAGCATGGAATCGACCATCGCGCTGTGGTCGGCCGAGGCGCTCGCCTGGGGGCCGCGCCAGGTCGGCTACCTCTTCACCTTCGCCGGCCTGGTCGCGATCGTCTTCCAGGGCGGCCTGATCGGTCCCCTGAGCCGGCGCTTCGGCGAGGCGCGGCTGGTGCTCGGCGCAGCGGTGCTGCTCGGCTTCGGCATGGCCCTGGTGCCGCTCTCCGAGGGGCTGCCGCTGCTGCTGGCCGCCATCGCCTGCCTGGCCGCGGGCTTCGGCCTGGGCAACCCCTCGCTGCAGAGCCTGATCTCGCGGCTCAGCCACGCCGACCACACCGGCGGGGCGCTCGGCCTCGGCCAGGCGGCCACCAGCCTGGCGCGGGTCGCGTCGCCGCCCTGCGCCGGCTTCCTCTTCGAGGCCCTGGGCCGCGGCGCGCCCTATGTGGTGGGCGCGGCGATCATGCTGCTGGTCGTGGCCCTGGCCGAAGGGCTGCGCCGCCGGGTCGGCCTGGCGGTCACCTCCTAGGGCGCCGAATAGGGAGGCTAGTCCCGCGCGACGAAGACCAAGCGGGCCTTGCCGTACTTGCGCTCGTCCGTGATCCTGAAGCCGGGCGGCGCCTCGAAGGGCTCCTTGGCCATGAGCTCGACGACGACGTTGGTTTCCGCCGCGATCCAGCCGGCCTCGGCGAGCGCGATGAGCGCCGGCTCGGCGAGGCCCTGGTTGTAGGGCGGGTCCATCAGGACGATGTCGGCCGGCGGCTCGGCCCGGGGCGGGCGCAGCACGTCGGCGCGCAGCACCCGGGTGTGCTCCTGCTCGCCCAGCGCCTGGATGTTGCGCTCCAACGCGGCCAGCGCGCTCGACTGGCTTTCCATGAAGGCGACGCTGCCGGCACCGCGCGACAGCGCCTCGAGGCCGAGCGCGCCGGTGCCGGCGAAGGCGTCGAGCACCCGCGCGCCCTCGAGCGGCGCCGGCCCCTCGCGCCCCTGGCCGAGGATGCTGAACAGCGCCTCGCGCGTGCGGTCGGCGGTCGGCCGCACGGCCAGGCCCTCGGGCGCGACCAAGCGCCTTCCCCTATGCTTGCCGGCGACGATGCGCATGGTCGGTCTTCCTCTGGCCGGCTTTCCTGTGGCCCGGCTTGCGCGGTTTCGGCTTGGCCTTGGCGAAACCGGTCCGGGGCTTGCGCAGCTTGCCGCCGAGCTGCTCGCCGAGGACCTTGGCGGGCACCTCCTCGACCGCGCCGGCGGCGAGCTGGCCGAGCTGGAAGGGGCCGTAGGCGACGCGGATCAGGCGGCTCACCTTCAAGCCCAGGTGCTCGCAGACCTTCCGCACCTCGCGGTTCCTGCCCTCGGCCAGCGCCATGGTCAGCCAGGCGTTGGCGCCGCGCCGCGAATCGAGGCGCGCGCGGATCGGCCCGTAGTCGATGCCGTCGACCCGCACCCCCTTGGCGAGCGCCGCCAGTCGCTCGTCCTCGACCGTGCCGTAGACTCGCACCCGGTAGCGCCGGGTCCAGCCGGTCGCCGGCAGCTCGAGCCTGCGCTTCAGCCCGCCGTCGTTGGTCAGGAGCAGGAGGCCCTCGGAATTGAGGTCGAGGCGCCCGACCGGCATGGCCCGCGGCAGCGTGCGGGGCAGATGGTCGTAGATGGTCGGCCGGCCCTGCGGGTCCCTGGCCGAGGTGATCAGGCCCGCCGGCTTGTGATAGCGCCAGAGCCGCGCCGCCGCCGCCGCGGGCAGGGCCGTGCCGTCGACCGCGATCTTCTCGCCGGGCCGCACGGTCACGCCCGGGCTGTCCAGCACCTTGCCGGCCACGGTGACCCGGCCCTCGGCGATCAGGCGCTCGGCGTCGCGGCGCGAGCAGAGCCCGGCGCGGGCGATCACCTTGGCGACCCGCTCGCCGCTGTCCGTACCGTCATCCGCCATCGGCCGCCGCCTCCACGAAGGCCCCGAAGATCGCCTCGTCGCCGGCGCTGAGGGCGTACTCCGGGTGCCACTGCACGCCCAGGCAGAAGCGCCGGGCCGCGAACTCGATGCCCTCGATCACGCCGTCGGGGGCGAGCGCGTTGACCGTGACGCCGGGCCCCAGGTCCTTGGCCGCCTGGTGGTGCGCGGAGTTGACCTGTAGGGCCTCGGTGCCGCAGATGCGGTGCAGCATGGTACCCGGCATGACCGCGACGCCGTGGCCCGGCTCGTCGCGTGGGTTCGGCTGCTCGTGGGCGAGCGCACCCGGCACCTCGTCCGGGATGTGCTGGATCAGGGTCCCGCCGAGGACCACGTTCAAGAGCTGCTGCCCGCCGCAGATGCCCAAGATCGGCAGGTCGCGGGCGAGCGCGGCGCGGGTCAGGGCGATCTCGAAGGCGGTGCGCCGGTCCTTGGTCGTGACCGTGGCGTGGCGCTCCTCGGCGCCGAAGTGGACCGGGTCGACGTCGAAGGCGCCGCCGGTCACCACCAGGCCGTCGAGGCCGTCGAGGTAGACCTCGGCCGCCTCCGGCTCGTGCGGGAGGAGCACCGGCAGGCCGCCGGCCTGTAGCACCGCCGCGCAGTAGTTCTCGCGCAGCGCGTACCATGGGTATTTGGAATAGCCGCCCGGCGCCTCGGAATCGAGGGTCAGGCCGATCACGGGACGTCGCGTCATGGCGCGCACTCTAGTGCCGCGTCCCTGTCTCGGCAACGATAGGTTGGTCCCCGCTTGACCGCCTCATCCGCGGGCGGCAGGGTGCCGGGTATGACTGGGAAGCGCCCCTCCCCAATGGACCTTGCCCTGGCCGAGGCCGAGGCCGCCGCAGTGGCCGGCGAGGTGCCGGTGGGGGCCGTGCTGGTCGACGGGGGGAGCGGCGAGGTGCTGGCCCGGGCGCACAACCGGATCGAGGAACTGCACGATCCCACGGCGCACGCCGAACTGCTGGCGATCCAGGAGGCGGCGCGGCGTCTCGGCCTGAAACGCCTCACCGGGGCCGACCTCTACGTGACGCT
>CAMYKD010000020.1:54727-64601 GCA_947258885.1 uncultured Kiloniellales bacterium
ACCACCGCCCGGAGGTGGTCGGCGGCCTGGAGGAAAGCCGCTGCGGGGCGCTGCTAAAGGACTTCTTCCGCGACCGGCGCTGAACGGCTATCCGCCGAAGAGAGCGCTCATTTCGGCGTCGGGGATGGCGTCTTGCGTGAACCCGAAGGTCCCGTTCCGGGCCATTTCCTCGGCCGCGCGGCGGATCGTGGTAAAGGCCGCGCGGGCGAGCGAGCCGCCGATGCTGACGCGCCGGACCCCAAGGTCCTGGAGTTGCGCCAGGGTCAAGGGCTCGCCCGCGAGCCCGATGACGACGTTGAGCGGTCCGTCGATCTCGCGCACCAGGCCCGCGATGGTCGCCGCGTCGCGCACGCCCGGCACGTAGAGGCAGTCGGCCCCGGCCGCGCGGTAGAGATTGGCCCGGCGCACCGACTCGGCGAAGGGGTCCGGGTGGTCCACCAGGTAGCATTCGGCCCGGCCGGTCAGCGTGAAGGCGATATCCGAAGCATTGGCCGCCGCGCGCGCGGCCCGGATGCGTTCGGCGGCCAGGGCAGGCTCGAACAGCGGCGCGTCGGGATCGCCCGTATGGTCCTCGATGCTGCCGCCTACCGCACCGGCGGCGATCGCCTCTCGGATCGTCGTGGCCACGTCCTCTGGCCCTGGACCATAGCCGGCTTCCAGGTCGGCGCTCGCCGGGACCTCGACCGCGGCGGCGATCCGGCCGAGCTCCGCGATGGTCTCCGCGCGGCTCAGCCGTCCGTCGTAGTCGGGCCGGCCGAGCGAAAAGGCCATGCCGGCGCTGGTCGTGCCGATGGCGGCGAAACCGGCCGCGGCCAGGATGCGCGCGCTGCCGGCGTTCCAGGCGTTGGGCATGAGAAAGATGTCGGGTCCTCGGTGCAGCTCTTGGAAAGCCCGGGCCTTGGCGGCGATGGATCGTGTCATGGGTGGCTCCTGTCGGTGCGGGCGCGGCCGGCTCATGGCCGCCAGAAGGGTTTGCCGGCCTCGTCGGCGGCTTCTTTCCGGGTCTTGCCGATGTCTTTCAAGAGATGGTCGTCGAGCTCGGCCAATCGGCGTCGCTGCCGCCAGCGCTGATGCCATAGGACCAGCTTGGCGATCAAGCGGCCCGGCCAAGCATACCGGGGACCAAACCGCCAGACATGCTCTGCTCCAACCGGAGTCATGGAATAGGTTCCAAATTCTGGCCTTGTCGTATTCATCGGCGGCTCCTCGAGTCCGTGGGTCTCTCCAACCAGCATCCCAAGCCAGAGGTCTCTTGTCATCACGGAACAATTTGTCTATCATCGAAGTATGGATGTAGAACCTTCCTTCGCCATCATCGGCGCCCTGATCGGCGTGCCGGCGCGCGCCAACATCCTGAGCGCGCTGATGGACGGCCGCGCGCAGACGGCGACGGAGCTGGCCTATTGCGCGGGCGTCTCACCGCAGACGGCGAGCAGCCACCTGGCCAAGCTGACCGACGCCAAGCTGCTGGTCGCCGAGCGGCACGGGCGGCACCGCTACTACCGCCTGGCCAGCCCGGCGGTCGCCGAGGCGATCGAGCCGCTGACCAACCTGGTCGCGCACCGGCCCGTGCCGGCGCGGCGGAAGTCCAAGGCACTGGAGGAGCTGCGGTCGGCGCGGATGTGCTACGACCACTTGGCCGGCGGCCTGGGCGTCGCCCTGACCGATGCCCTGCTGGCCCAGGGCCATCTGGTTCCGGCAGGCCGGAACTTCCGAGTTACGGCCGAGGGCGGGCGTTTCCTGGCGCAGTTGGAGATCGACCTGGAGGCAGTCCGGCGCCAGCGGCGGGTCTTCGCGCGCCAGTGCCTGGACTGGAGCGAGCGGCGTCCCCATCTGGGTGGCGCGCTGGGCGCGGCCTTCGCCGCGCGCTGCCTGGCGCGCGAATGGATCCGTCGGGCCCCCGAGGGGCGCAAGGTCGTCGTGACCCCGGCCGGGCGCGCTGCCTTCGCCAAGCTGCTGCCCGGCTTCGCCGGCTGAGGCGGCGGCGCTATTTCTCCGGGATCTGGGCCTGGAGCTGGCGCAGCGTCTGCATCGACTGGCCCATCTTGGCGCCGTCGCCCTGCTCGTGCGATTCGCCGTGCAGGGCCCAGCCTTCCTGCAGGGTCTTCTCGAACTCTGCCTTGCGCTCGGGCGTGAGGCTCGATTGCGCCAGGGTCTCGGCGGTCTGCGGGTATTCGGCGGTCCCGCCGCAGGCGAGCGCCGGGCCGGCGAGCGCCACGGCGGTGGCGGCGATCAACAAGGCTTTCATGGTCGTCTCCCGTGTCCGGGCGCGGCCCTGGGCAAAGCGGGCCGCGCGGAGAGTGCCTGAAATCGAGTCTAGCCGAAGATGCCCCCCGGCTGTCAAACTCGCGGCCTTTGCCTGGTCTTCAACCTTTCGCGAGGGTCCGCCATGTCCGGGAAGTCCGTCGCCGCGATCGCCGGCTACCACGCCCACGTCTACTACGATGCCGCGACCAAGGAGAGGGCGGCGCGGCTCAGGGCCGGGCTGGAGGCGGCCTTCGAGGTCGCGTTGGGGCGCTGGCACGACAAGCCGGTGGGCCCGCACCCCTGCGGCAGCTACCAGGTCGCCTTCGGGCCGGCGCTCTTCGCTACGCTCGTGCCCTGGCTGGCGCTGAACCGCGACGGCTTGACGGTGTTCATCCATCCGGAGACCGGCGACGACGTCCCGGACCACCGTGACTATGCGATCTGGCTGGGTCGGCAGCAGGAACTCGACCTCGAAGCGCTCGGTTAACCAAGGCGTGCCCGGGACTCGAACCGGCCCCGCTGCCGGTCTGGCGGCGGGGCCGGGAGGTCTCGAGCGGACTTGACGGTCAGTAGCTGTCGGGGACGGCCGGGCCGCGGTACCAGGAGCCGTCGGGCTGCAGGCAGGCCTCGCCGTAGGCGGGGACGACGTCGCCGCCGACCACGATCTCGGTTTGGTACTCCCGGGTCATGAGGCAGGTCGAGGGCGCGTCCTGCGGCTGCTGGTCGACCACGGCGGGCTGGACGTAGGTCTCCTGCGGCCGGACCGGGTAGGCCGGCGGCGCGGCCGCGCTGCGGTCGGGATATACGATCTGCGGATAGAGATGCAGCCCGAAGTAGCGCCGGAAATGGCGGTCGCCCCGGTAGGGGCGGTCGTAGTCCCAGTGGCGGCGGTTCCGGTCGCGCCGGTAGTGTCCGTAGTTCTTGTGGCCCTTGTAGGGCTTGTAGTACGGCTTGTAGGGCTTCTGATAGCCGCCGTAGTGCTTCCCGCCGTTGTCCGCCACGGCGATGCCGGGGGCGGTCGCGGCGAACACGAGGGCGGCGGCTCCTAGCGACAGCACTTGAAGTAAGCGTTTCATATCGAGCCTCCGGGCCAGTGGTGTTCGGTTCTTGGGACGTATTACGGAGGCCAGGGCCCGGGCATCCCCGCCGCCGGCGTAGATAGTGTTCCTATGGGACGACGGCGCATCGACGCGGCCCCGGCGCCTGATCTAGGCTAGCCCCGGCAGGGCGGCTGAAGGAGTTTCGAAAATGGCCGATCTCGATCTCGCGTACACCACGGCCGGCGCGCTGTCGCGGCTGATCCGGGACAAGGAGGTCTCGCCGGTCGAGGCCGTCGAGACCGCGCTCGCGCGCATCGAGGGGGTGAACCCGAAGCTGAACTGCTTTTGCTTCACCTATCCCGAGGAGGCGCTGGAGAGGGCGCGCGCCGTCGAGCGGGCGGTGCTGGCCGGCGCGGACCCGGGGCCGCTCGCGGGCGTGCCGCTCGCCATCAAGGACCTGACCCCGACCAAGGGCAAGCGCACGACGCTGGGCTCCTTCGTCTACGAGCACTGGGTGCCCGAGCGGGACGCCGCCGTGGTCGAGAAGCTGTGCCGGGCCGGCGCGATCCTGGTCGGCAAGACCACGACGCCGGAGTTCGCCCACGCCGGCTTCACCGAAAGCCCGCTTTGGGGCATCACCCGCAACCCCTGGGACTTGGCCCGGACGCCGGGCGGCTCGTCCGGCGGCTCCGGGGCTGCGGTCGCCAGCGGTTGCGTGGCGCTCGCCGAGGGCACGGACATGGGCGGCTCGGTGCGCATTCCGGCGGCCGAGTGCGGCATCGTCGGCCTCAAGCCCAGCCTCGGGCGCATCCCGATGGACATCCTGCCCAGCCTGTTCGACAACATCTCGCACTTCGGCCCGCTGGCGCGCAGCGTCGACGACGCCGCCCTGTTCCTGGCCGCGGCGCAGGGCCCCGACGAGCGCGACATCCAGTCGATCGCAACGCCCCTCGATCTGTCCCGGCCGCCCACCGGCGAGGTCGAGGGAAAGCGCCTGGCGCTCAGCATCGACCTCGGATTCTATGCCGTCGATCCGGAGATCGAGGCCAATACGCGGGCCGCGGCCAAGGCCCTGGAGGACGCGGGCGCCGTGGTCGAGGAGGTGGATCTGGCTTGGCGCGCCGAGTTCGACTGGGCCTGGCGCAAGACCTGGGGCGTCTTCATGGCCGCCTACTTCGGCCAGCACCTGGAAGAGTGGCGCGGCAGGATGGACCCGGCGGTGGTCAAGCTGATGGAGCTCGGCTTCGCCATGTCGGCGGTCGACTACAAGCGGCTCGAGGTGCTGCGCAGCGAGCAGTGGCACGAGCTGGCGAAGATCCTCACCCGCCACGACGCGCTCATCTGCCCGACCATGGCCCAGCCGGCCCCGCCGGTGGAGGCCAAGGCGACGGAGAAGGCCGGCACCGATGCCGAGGGCAGGTTCCTGAGCCGCTACATGACCGAGCCGTTCAACCTCGTGGGCCAGTGCCCGGTGCTCTCGGTGCCGAGCGGCTTCACCTCGAACGGCCTGCCCACCGCGCTCTCGATCTGCGGCCGGCGCTTCGACGACCGCGCCGTGCTCGAGATCGGCAAGGCGCTGGAAGACGGCCGGCCCTGGGCCGGCAAACGGCCGCCGCTCTAAGCGTCACCCCGTCATCGCGCCGATCAGGCGGTTGACCTCGCCGGCCGCTTCCATGTGGGCCATGTGGCCGGCGGTCTCGATCATGTGGACCGGCAGGCCGGGCGGCAGGGCCTCGGCGTGGGCCGGCGGCACGATCTTGTCCCGGCGGCCCCAGATGACCTGCACCGGCACGGCGAGCTCGCCGAGGCGTTCGGCCAGGGACACGGCCTGGCGGCCGTCCGGGAAGACGGCCCGGGCGATGGTCTCGAGCGCCGCCGAGACGCCGTCCAGGCGCTTGTACTTCAGCACGTCCTCGACCATGTCGCGGCTGACCAGCCCCGGGTCGGCGAAGAGCATGGCCAGCACGGCCTTCATCTCCTTGCGCCGGGCGGCGCCGACGAAGCCCGAGATGTAGCTCCGGTTGATCTCGGGCCCGAGGCCGGCGGGCGAGATCAGGGTCAGGCTGGCCGCCCGCTTCGGATGGTCGAGCGCCAAGCCGAGGACCGCCGCGCCGCCCAGCGAGTGCCCCACGAGATGCGCCCGGTCGATGCCCAGCGCGTCGAGGAATTCGGCCAGCGTCCCGGACAGGAAGGCGAGGTCGCCGGCGCCCACGTCCTTGGCGGAGCGGCCGTGGCCGGGCAGGTCGAGGGCGACGACGTCGTGGTGCTCGGCGAGGGCCGGCTGGTTGAACAGCCAGTTGTCGAGGTCGCCGCCGAAGCCGTGCACCAGGACCAGCGGTATGCCCTCGCCGGTCCCGGCGCGCAGGTAGTTGATCGGCCGGCCGCCGGCCTCGACGCATTCGGGCTCCACCGCCGCGCTCTCGGCCGCCGCCTCGGCGGCGACCGCGAACTCGGCCCGGAAGCGCTCGACGAAGGCGTCGATCTCGGCCTCCGCCGCGCCGTCCTCGGCGACCACGGCGAGCAGCGCGCCGACCGGCACGGTCTCGCCCTCGCCGACCAGCCGACGGCTGAGCGTGCCGGCGGCCGGGCTCTCGAAGACGTTCGTGATCTTGGTCGTCTCGATCTCGAGCAGCTCGTCGCCGGCGGCGACCGGCGCGCCCTCCTCGACGAGCCAGACGGTCACCATGCCCTCGTCCATGGCGAGGCCCCACTTGGGCATGGTGACCGCCTGAATGCCGTCGCTCATGCGCCGTGCTCCATGACCTCGCGGACCGCGGCGCCGATCTTCTCCGGGCTCGGAATGTAGAGGTCCTCGAGCTCGGGCGCGAAGGGCACCGGGGTGTGCGGCGGGGCGACCATCCGGATCGGCGCCTTGAGCGCGCCGAAGGCCTGCTCGGCCACCAGCGCGGAGATGTCGGTCGCCATGTTGCAGCGCGGGCTGGCCTCGTCGACGACCACCAGGCGCCCGGTCTCCTCGACCGACTCCAGGATGCTGTCCGCATCGAGCGGCGAGGTCGTCCGCGGGTCGAGCACGGTGCAGCTGATGCCGTCGGTCTCAAGGCCGTCGGCCACCTGGTTGGCGAACTTCACCATGCGCCCCAGGGCGACGATGGTCACGTCCTTGCCCTCGCGGGTCAGGTTGGCTTCGCCGAAGGGGATGGTGTAGGGCTCGTCGGGCACCTCCTCCTCGTCGTCGTAGAGCACCTTGTGCTCGAGGAAGATCACCGGGTCGTCGTCGCGGATCGCCTGGATCAGCAGGCCCTTGGCCTCGTAGGGCGAGGACGGCAGCACGACCTTGAGGCCCGGCACGTGGGTGAAGATCGGATAGAGGCACTGGCTGTGCTGGCTGGCGGCGCGGAAGCCGGCGCCGTACATGGTGCGCACGACCAGCGGCGTGACCGCCTTGCCGCCGAACATGTAGCGGAACTTGCCGGCCTGGTTGAAGATCTGGTCGAAGCAGACCCCCATGAAGTCGACGAACATCAGCTCGGCCACGGGACGCAGCCCGGTGGCCGCCGCCCCGGCGGCCGCGCCGATGAACGAGCTTTCGCTGATCGGCGTGTCGAGCACCCGCTCGCGGCCGAACTCGGGCATCAGGCCCTTGGTGACGCCGAGCACGCCGCCCCAGGCGTCGTCCTCGCCCGGCGCGCCCAGGCCGCCGGCGTTGTCCTCGCCCATGACGATGACGGTGGGGTCGCGGCGCATCTCCTGCGCCAGGGCCTCGTTGATCGCCTGCCTGTAGGATTTCTTGGCCATCTCACCCTCCCTCAATAGGACACGTAGACGTCGGTCAGCAGGTCTTCCTCGCCGGGCGCCTTGGCGCTCATCGCCGCGGTCACCGCCTGGCCGATCGAGGCCGCGACCTCGCGGTCGATGTCGTCGAGCTGGCGCCCCTCGAGCAGCCCGGTCTCGGTGACCCGGGCGCGGAAGGCCGCGAGGCTGTCGACGGTCTCGCGCAGCGCCTCGACCTCGCCGTCGGCGCGGTAGGTCATGGCGTCGCCCTCGAAGTGGCCGTAGTAGCGGTTCAGCTTGACGTGCAGCAGGCTCGGCCCCTTGCCGGCGCGGGCCCGGTCGACCGCCTCCTTGGCGGCCTCGTAGACCGCGAAGAAGTCGTGCCCGTCGACCTCGCGCCCCGGCATGCCGAAGGCCTCGGCGCGCTTGAGCTGGCTGCCGCCGACCGACCACGCGCTCGCCGTCGATTCGGCATAGCCGTTGTCCTCGACCACGAAGACCGCCGGCAGGTTCCAGACATTGGCGAGGTTGTAGGATTCCAGCGTCGTGCCCTGGTTCGAGCCGCCGTCGCCGACGAAGGCGATGGCGACGCCGCCGGTCTTGAGCGTCTTGGCCGAGAGCGCCGCGCCGCAGACCAGCGGCGGGCCGCCGCCGACGATGCCGTTGGCGCCCATCATGCCCTTGGACAGGTCGGCGATGTGCATGGAGCCGCCCTTGCCGCCGCAGGAACCCTCGCGCCGGCCGTAGATCTCCTTCATCATCGCCTCGACGTCGCAGCCCTTGGCGATGCAGTGGCCGTGGCCGCGGTGGGTGGAGGCGATGTAGTCCTTGTCCTCCAGGTTCATGCAGACGCCGACGGCCGAGGCCTCCTCGCCGGCGTAGAGATGCACGAAGCCGGGGATCGCGCCGCCCGCGAACTCTGTGTGCACCCGCTCCTCGAACTCCCGAATGGTGCGCATTCGGATGTAGGCCTGTACCAGGTCGTCTCTGTTCAATTGAAGCATGGGCCTGCTCCCTCCCTCATGGTTCTCCGGCCTGCGCGGCCAAGCGCCAAAAAAAGCCGCCCTCCGATCGGGAGGTCGGCACGACACGGTCTCGGGCATGTCTTCGAGACTCGAACATCTCCTCCCCCGCCGCCCGCTTGTTGTTCCGCGGTTCTTTTGTCGGCACTCGAGCCGCCCGCGGGCGGCTGTCACCCATGGTAGCACCAAAGCGGCAGAAAACGCACCCTCCTATCGTGCGTCGATATAGCTGAGGTGCGAGACCAGCCCGACCTCCGGCCGCCAGAGGCAGACCCGGCAGGCCGGCGGCTCGAGGACCGCCGCGATGCCCTCGGCGTCGAGCAGCTGGAGCGGGTACTGATAGCCGGTGGCGGGCGTCACCTGCACGACGGTGCCGTGCCAGCGCAGCGCGATGGCCCGGTGCACGTGGCCGCAGAGCACCGCCTCGATCCGCGGGTGGCGCTGGACGATCTCGCCCATCTCCGCCCCGCCGCGGCAGCCGATCCGGTCGAAAAACGGGATGCCGGTCTCGAAGGGCGGGTGGTGCATGAAGACGACGGTGGGCTGGTCCGGCGCCTCCGCCAGGCGCGCCTCGAGCCAGGCCAGGCGTTCCGCGCAGAGCTCGCCCGCCTCCGCGCCCGGGATCGTGGTGTCGAGCGCGATCAGCCGGAGCGGATAGCCCTCCACGACGTAGTGCAGGAAACCGCCCCCGGCCGGCAGATAGCCGTCGTCGGCGAAGGCTGCCAAAAGGTTCGCTCGGTCGTCGTGGTTCCCGGGGATCACGAAGAGCGGCATGTCGAGCTCCGCCAGCGCGGCCTTGAGCCGCAGGTAGTCCGCGGGCCCGGTGTCGTGGCTGAGGTCGCCGGTCGCCACCACGATATCGGGCGCGGGCTCGAGCGCGTTCAGGTGGTCGACCGCGCGCTCCAGCGCCGCGAAGGTGTCGAGCGTACCGGCCGGCGTCTCGACATGGCGCCCGGCGTGCAGGTCGGTGATCTGCGCGATGATCATGCTTCGGCCGGCTGCCAACGCCCACGCCCGGCCCCGTTTCGGAGCAAACGAGCCCACGCACAGTAAATCTGCGTTTGATTTCAAAGGGTTACGGGGCAGGCGTGGAGACGGCCCGGCCCCCGTAAGTCTTTGAAAATAAAAGGTTTTACCACAGCCTCCCTTCGCCCGCCGACCTGCCTTCGCCGAAGCGGAGCCTCGGCTTCGCGCAGGCAGGAGCGGGCTTCGCCTGCCCTCCGTACGACTTCGGGAGGCGGGCGAAGGCGGGAGGCACAGAGGGCGCAGAGCAAATCCCCTCGCCCTTCGGGAGAGGGAGGGGCCCGCGAAGCGGGAGGGTGAGGGCCAGTTGGTTCTCTCGGAACGAAGACCTGACCGGCGCGCCGGGGAGACTGTAAACCCACGCGCCCTCACCTTCCCACGCGGCTAAGGCCGCGCGGGCCCCTCCCTCTCCCGGTGGGCGAGGGGAGTTTGGAGACGAGAAATTCCCTTTTTGTTCTTGACAAACGCCTTTGAACTGGCTAGTTATCCTATAATAAGATTCTCAGGGAGGCAGCCATGGACCCTTATCAAGTGATCGCGGAGGGTGGCGAGGCGCTGATCGCCGGCTGGCTGGGCGTGACGCTGAGCGCGGGCCTGCGCCTGCCCGAGGACGAGAGCGAAGACCGCCGCGAGTTCCTCCTGGCCGGCGCCAAGGCGGCGCTGGAACAGCTCGCCCCCGCCGGCGCCTGGCTCGGCGAGCGCCTCCAGGCGGTCCAGTTCCTCTGCGCCCATTCGGCCGCCATGGACTGGCAGGGCCAGGCCAACGCGCCGCACTTGGGCGAGCGGATCCGCGAAAAAGCCCAGCGCTTC